>DASTRD010000084.1:0-52966 GCA_035761425.1 Povalibacter sp. | reverse complement strand
CTCGAAAACAACACGGGCATTCTCTCCAGCCCCGAACTCTACAGCCGCGTTCGCAAGCGCGTGGAACAGGCCGCTGCCACCAACAAGTTCGTGCAGACGCCAGAGTTCAAATCCATCAAGGGCGCTGGCCACGAAGTCGGTGACTTCTTCTTCGTACCGCGATCGACGGGCTGAGAGGAAATAGCCGCAGAGAAGCAAGAACGCAAAGGAGAACAGCGAGAAGAGCCGGTGTCGTTGCAGGCACTGGCTTGCGACAGCGGTATTGCAACAGCACCTGCCCGTTCTGTGTCCGGTTTGCGCTACCGACGACGCGCTGCGGCCAATCCTCTTCGCCGCGGCTCAGAACGAATGACCAACCACGCCGCCGCCATCGATCACCAGAGTCTGGCCCGTCATGAAGGAGCCGCTGGGACCGGCAAGGAAGACGGCAGCGCCGGCGATCTCATCCGGTTCGCCGATGCGGCGCAGTGGATAGCCCTTGACGGTGTGGGCATAGATCTTCGGATCTTCCCAGAGCGTACGCGCAAAGTCGGTACGCACCAGGCCGGGCGCAATGCAGTTGGCGCGAATGTTCTTCGGGCCCCATTCCACGCACAGGTTGCGCACCAGGGCCATGTCGGCCGCTTTTGAAATTCCGTACACACCCAGCGCCGCCGAGCCGATCATGCCGGCGATCGATGAAATCACCACGATGGCGCCGCCGCCTCGTTCCGCCATCTGCGGCAGCACCATGTTGCACAGCCAGAAGTTGCTGCGGACATTCGAGTTCATGACCTTGTCGTACGCATCGTCCGGCATGTCGATGGAAGGACCGTAATACGGATTCACCGCGGCGTTGCACACGAGGATGTCGATGCCGCCCCATTTCTGGATCGCGGCATTCACCAGCGACTGCAGATCCTCCTTGCGACTGATGTTGCACGCGTGTGCGAAGGCTTCGCCGCCCTTCGCCGTGATCGCCTGCACCACTTCCTCACATGCTTCGAGCTTGCGACTGGTCACGACCACTTTCGCGCCGTGCTCCGCCATGCGCAGGGCAATGGCCCGTCCGATCCCGCGACTGGATCCGGTAACGACGGCCACTTTGCCGGTGAGATCGAACAGCGAAGGCGTAGACATGCCGAACCTCTGCAATGAAAAGAACGATCAACAGATCACGAAGCACAGAGTCGGAATGCAGGACGGGATTGGCGTGGCCATCGGCAGTCTCTGAAGGGCTCTGTGTTCTGCGTGTGAACCGCTAGCTCTGGTATTTCTCGAATTCCAGTCGGCCGATCTGATTGCGATGGACTTCGTCCGGACCATCGACGATGCGCATGGTGCGCGCGGTGGCGGCAACGTGGTCGAGTTCGGAGTCCGTCGTGACGCCGGCGGCGCCGTGAGCCTGGATGGCCCAGTCGACGACGAAGTTGAGCATTGCCGGTGCGGCGACCTTGATCATCGCGATCTCACGCCTGGCGGCCTTGTTGCCGAGCCTGTCCATCTTGTCCGCCGCCGCGAGCACCAGCAGGCGGGCCTGGTCGATCATGATGCGGCAGTTGGCGATACGCTCCAGCCAGATCGATTGGGAGGCGAGCGGTTTGCCGAAGGCGACGCGGCCGAGCAGGCGACGACAGGTCTTCTCGAGCACCCGTTCCGCAGTGCCGATGTTGCGCATGCAGTGATGGATGCGGCCCGGCCCCAGACGCGCCTGCGCGATCTCGAAGCCGCGGCCTTCGCCCAGCAGAATGTTGTCTGCCGGCACGCGTACGTTCTCGAAGAGGATTTCCATGTGACCATGCGGTGCATCATCGAAGCCGAAGACCGTGAGAGGGCGCAGTACCGTCACACCGGGCGCGTTCATGGGCACCAGAATCTGCGACTGCTGCTGATGCCGTGGCGCCGACGGATCGGTCTTGCCCATCACGATCAGAATGGCACAGCGCGAATCGCCGGCACCGGATGACCACCATTTGCGACCATTGACGACGTACGTATCGCCATCGCGACGGATGCTCGTTTCGATGTTGGTCGCATCCGAGGAAGCTACCGCGGGTTCGGTCATGCAGAACGCGGAGCGGATCTCGCCATTCAACAGTGGTTTCAGCCACCGCTCCTTGTTCGCGGGACTCGCATAACGTTCGAGAATCTCCATGTTGCCAGTGTCCGGCGCGGAGCAGTTGAACACCTCCGCGGACCAGGGCACGCGACCCATGATTTCGCACAATGGTGCGTATTCCAGATTGGTGAGCCCGGCGCCGCTCTGCGAATGGGGCAGGAACAGATTCCACAGCCCCGCCGTGCGCGCGAGCGGCTTCAACTGCTCGATGATCGGGACGGGCTCCCAGCGCGATTTGCCTTCGCGTGCGGCAACGAATTCCCGCACTGTCGCGTCGTTGGGGTGGATGTGCTCAGCGAAGAACGCTTCCAGTCGTGCGATCAGTGCCTGCACCTTCCCGGTGTGCTCGAACTGCATTTGCCCCCCGGAATCGCCGTGAATGATCGAAGCGCGTCGATCATAGCCAACGCCTGCAGGGGAAACATCAGAAACGGCGCGTCCGATGCGAAGTGCTGCGATGCAGGCGCAACGAAGGTTTGCAGTGCAGACAGCAGCGAAGAGAGCAAATACGAATCACGCGGAGTGCCCGATGCACAGGACTTTCGGCGCTCATTTTGTGGGGGTGTCTGTGCAGCCCTTCGTATTGCTCCAGGACCTCTCCATGGCCTGACACTGCCTTTGCGAACCGCGTCGCAAATTCTGTCGCCAGACCCCGACGAAACGCTGTCGGGATTCAACTCTCTTCGTACACGCGCCGATCTGATCAGCATGGGTTAAGGAACCGCTTGCAAGCTGACGGCGTTTGCCTGATCGAGTGGATTGAGGCAGTGGAGTCGAACATGCGTACGACAGAACGGTGGCGGCAGCATCTGAATGAGCTGAAAAGCGCGGCGCTGGATCCGGTGGTCTACGCAGTGCAATGGGCCCGCGATCCGCGTTGCATGCATCAGGGCGTCAGCCATCGCCGTGTCGGTGCAACCCGACCCGATGCGCCGGTGTGTCCGTTGTGGAGTGGCGCCTCACGACGCGCGTGGGGTTGATGGATCAGTCACGGATGACGAGCGACAAGCAACAGGCTTGCACCGCGAACTGACATCCGCATCGTCTTGCCCTCACTCCGTCATTCCATTTCTGCTTGATTTCCCCAGTTAATCGCACAGCGAATGCAGTGTCGCGCTCTATCGTCGCGACATGTTCACAGGCGTTCTGCGTTATCGATCCCGCGAGGGCCGTGGTTATGTGCCCGGTCAATCGGCCGATGAGTTGCTTGCCAATCTGCTGAGGGCACGCAGCCTGCGCGGCCATCGGTTCGTGCGCGAGTGCGAGATCGGCCCTTTCATCGTCGATCACGTCTGTCCGGAGCGTGCGCTGGTGATCGACCTGTCGCGATCACGCACGGAATCCGAAGCACGTGCTCGCTTTCTCGAAGCGCTGGGCTATCGCGTGCTGACGGTGACGCGCCACGATCTTTTTCATCGGCCCGACCGTGTTCTCGCCAGGATCCGCCGCCTGCTGCAGGACTGACGCGGATTCGTTGCCGCGCAGTATCACTTTGCACGCAGGACCACGACAGAGCGCGTATCATTCGCGTCGCTGCGCAACAATCGCAGTCAACCCCAACAAATTTCGCCTCTGCTGCGGCAGGCACGGCACGCGTTACGCGCAAAGTGATCGATCGACATGGTTCAACGCATCGCATACGTCACCGGTGGCATGGGTGGCATCGGTACCGCCATCTGCAAACGACTCTCGCGTGAAGGCTTTCGCGTCATCGCAGGTTGCGGACCCAATTCCACGCGCAAAGCGCAGTGGCTGGCGGATATGAAGGCGGCAGGCCATGACATCGTGGCCTCCGAAGGCAATGTGGCTGACTGGGATTCGACCCGTGCCGCATTCGAAAAGGTCAAGGCAGAGATCGGTGGCATCGATGTGCTGGTGAACAACGCCGGCATTACCCGCGATGCCGTCTTTCACAAGATGACGCGCGCCGACTGGGAAAGTGTCATCGGTACCAATCTCAACAGCATGTTCAACGTCACCAGACAAGTGATCGATGGCATGCTGGAACGGCGCTGGGGCCGCATCATCAACATCTCGTCCGTGAACGGTCAGAAGGGCCAGTTCGGCCAGACCAACTATTCCACCGCCAAGGCAGGCATCCACGGTTTCACGATGGCGCTGGCGCAGGAAGTGGCGGGCAAAGGCATTACGGTCAACACCGTGTCGCCTGGCTACATCAGCACTTCCATGGTTCGCAACATCCGCCCGGACGTCCTCGACAAGATCGTCTCGACCATTCCGGTGAAACGCCTGGGCGAACCCGACGAAATTGCGTCAATCGTCGCCTGGCTGGCGTCGGATGAGTCCGGCTTCGCCACCGGCGCGGACTTCTCGGTGAACGGCGGATTGCACATGCATTGAGAGAGTGACGGGTGACGAGCAAGAGCTTGCATAGGGGATCGACATCCGCATCCGCATCGTCTTGCCCGTCACCCGTCACCCGTCACCCGTTATTTGAATCTCCCCATTATTTTCTGCATGCCCGCCTTCCCCGGCGTCAGTTGTTCGTACGGGATCTGATTCAGTGGCAGTGACGCAGTCCGGTTCACTTCGTGAAACTCAGGGGCGCTCTCATCGATGTAGATGAGCCCCGTCACGTATTCACCCTGCTGCATTTTTTCCCGCAGATAGTTCATCGCATGACCGCGATCGGTGGGATCGTAGGCGGGGTCGAGCTTGCGCAGCAGGACGCGGCTGCCGTCGTGCAGCGTCACGGGCAGTGCCTGGCCCTGCGCGTACTGAGCGGTAATCTCTTCAGCCGGCGCCACGAAGTCGGCTTGCACGACGGCGTCGTAGTGATCGCGCACGAAGCCGTAGCTCTTGGTCGAGCCCTCGTGATCGTTGAACGTCACGCAGGGTGACAGCACGTCGATCAGCGCAAACCCACGGTGTTTCAGGCCGGCCTTGACGAGCGGCACCAGCTGCTCCTTGTCACCCGAGAAGCTGCGGGCAACGAAGGTGCAGCCGAGGGTCAGCGCGGTCATGACCGGATCCACCGGCGGCTGCAGATTTTCCTCGCCGCGTTTGGCTTTCGAGCCGACGTCTGCGGAAGCGGAGAACTGGCCCTTGGTCAGTCCGTACACCCCATTGTTCTCGATCATGTACAGCATGTTGACGTTGCGGCGGATCGCGTGCGCAAACTGGCCGAAGCCGATCGACAGCGTGTCGCCGTCGCCGGAAACACCGATGTAGTACAGCTCGCGATTGGCGGCGTTCGCCCCGGTGGCAATCGATGGCATGCGGCCATGTACGGCGTTGAAGCCGTGACCGCCGCTGACGAAATAGGCGGTCGTTTTCGAGGAGCAGCCGATGCCGGAGAGTTTCGCCAGTTGCTCAGGTCGTATCGCCAATTCCCACACGGCCTGCACGATGGCCGCAGTCACCGAGTCGTGGCCGCAGCCCGCGCAGAGCGTCGACATGGTGCCTTCATAGGCGCGACGCGTGAGCCCCAGTTCGTTTGTGGGCATGCCTGGCGGCATGACTTTGGGTTTTGCGATATAGCTCACGATGAGCCTCCGGCATTGTTCGTTCAGATCACCGAGCGCACGCGGGGAGCATCGCCGATCTCGGCAAGCACGCCCTCGACGATGCAACTCGAGGAAATGGGCAGACCGCTGTAGTGCAGGATCGAACGCAGTGCGGACTTGGGCACCGGCGTTTCGAGCGTCAGCAGACTGCGCAGCTGCGCATCGCGATTCTGCTCCACCACGAAAATCCGCGAATGCGCCGCCAGAAACTGTTCCACTTCCTGACCGAAGGGGAACGCGCGGATGCGCATGTAGTCGAGCCTGATGCCGCGCCGCTCGAGCAGATGCAGTGCCTCGTGCACCGCACCGTCGCAGCTGCCCAGCGAGACGATGGCATCCTGCTGGCCGCTGCCTTCGATGACGGCGCGCGGCACCAGCGACCTGGCACGATCGAACTTGTGCTTCAGTCGATCCAGCACGATCTGGTATTCGCGCGAGTCCTCGGTGTAGCTGCCGTACTGTGTGTGACCGGAGCCGCGTGTGAAGTACGCGCCTTTCGGATGCACGCCCGGCAGCGTGCGATACGGAATACCGTCTTCGTCCTGATCGAGGTAGCGGTGGAATTTGGGCAATTGCTCGATCTGTTCCTTCGACAGCACCTTGCCGCGGTCGGGCCGGTAGCTCTCGTCCCAGTCGAGCACCGGACACATCCAGTCGTTCATCCCGATGTCGAGGTCCGACAGCAGGAACACCGGCGTCTGCAGCCGCTCGGCAAGGTCGAAGGACTGCATGGCCAGATGGAAGCATTCTTCGGGATTGGCCGGAAACAGCACCACGTGGCGCGTGTCGCCATGCGAGGCATACGCGGCGAGCATGATGTCTGCCTGCTGCGTGCGGGTCGGCATGCCGGTCGACGGGCCGACACGCTGAATGTCGAAGATCACGGCGGGCACTTCCGCGTAATAGGCCAGACCGATGAACTCATTCATCAGTGAGATGCCCGGACCGCTGGTGGGCGTGAAGGCCCGCGCACCGTTCCACGAAGCACCGATCACCGCGCCGATCGCCGACAGTTCATCTTCCGCCTGGATGATGGCGAAGTTGTTGCGGCCGGTGACTGGATCGACACGCCACTTCTGGCAGAAGCCCTTGAAGGCATCCATCACCGACGTGGAGGGTGTGATCGGATACCACGCGCCTACGGTGGCGCCAGCGTAGAGACAGCCGAGTGCTGCCGCGGTGTTGCCATCGATGAGGATGTGATTCGCTGTCCGGTCCATGCGCGCAACACGGATCGGCAGCGGACACTGGAAGTGTTCTCGCGCATAGTTGTAGCCGATCTCCAGCGCGCGCACGTTCGAATCCAGCAGCGACTTCTTGCTCGCGTAACTTTCGCCCAGCAGCGTGCGCATGACGTCGAGGTCGATATCGAGCAGCGCAGCCAGCACACCCGAGTACATGATGTTCTTGAGCAGAATGCGCGCGCGTACACCGCTGAAGGCCTCGTTGCACATCCGCGCCAGCGGCACGCCCAGAATGGTGATGTCATCCCGCTCCAGCAGCGCAGGTCGCGGCCAGCTCGAGTCGTAGAGCAGATAGCCGCCAGTGTTCACCTCGCGTATGTCGCGTGAGTAGGTCTCGGCATTCATGGTCACCATGATGTCGATGCGGCCGGAACGCGCCACGTAACCGTCGCGGGTCACACGGATTTCGTACCAGGTCGGCAGACCCTGGATGTTGGACGGGAAGTAGTTCTTGCCCATCACCGGAACGCCCATCCGGAAAATGGATTTCATCAGCAGCGTGTTGGCACTGGCGGAACCGGTGCCGTTCACGTTCGCAAGTTTGATGACGAAATCGTTCAGGCGGTCTTGCGCGTCAGCGGCGTCAGGCATGCGTCATCACTCGCGTGCGGAATCGTCAGGGTCGATTTCTGCATGTCCCAGGCAGCCGTCGGACAACGTTCGGCGCACAGCCCGCAATGCACGCAGACATTTTCATCCTTGACCATGACGCGGCCGGTCTGTTTGAGGGGCGTCGACACGAACAGCGGCTGAGTGGGGTTGCGTGCCGGCGCCTTGAGATGCTCGCGCAACTCGGACTCGGGCCGGTTCATGGTCATGGTCAGGCAGTCCACCGGACAGATGTCGATGCAGGCGTCGCATTCGATGCACAGCTTCGCATCGAAGACGGTCTGCACATCGCAATTGAGGCACCGCTGTACTTCGGCCGCGACCTGGTCGGCATCGAAACCCAGCTCCACCTCGATATTGATTTTCTTGAAGCGCTCGCGCAGTCCGACGTGCGGCATGAGGCGCCGTTCGGCCGGGTTGTAATCGTTGTGATAGGACCATTCGTGCAGGCCCATCTTGCGGCTCGAGAGGTTCAGCAGCGGCGGCGGGCGCTGCGTCACGGGGCGTTGCTGCACGAAATTGTGAATCGAGATCGCGGCCTGATGACCGTGTTCCACAGCCCAGATGATGTTCTTCGGTCCGAAAGCGGCATCGCCGCCGAAGAACACGTCGGCACGCGTCGACTGGAACGTGGTGCGGTCGACCTTCGGCACATGCCATTTGTCGAACTCGATACCCAGATCGTTCTCGATCCAGGGAAACGCATTCTCCTGACCGATGGCGAGGATCACGTCGTCGCAGGGAATGAATACTTCGCCGATCACACGTTCGGCAGTGATGCGACCGCCATCGAGATCGTATTCCATGCGATCGAACCGCATTCCGGTGAGCCGGCCGTCCTCGACCACGAACTCCTTGGGCGCGTGATTGATCACGATCTCGACGTTCTCGTCCTCGGCATCTTCCAGTTCCCAGTCCGAGGCCTTGAAGAAGTTGCGCGGCTTGCGCGCCATCACCTTCACGTCCGTTGCGCCCAGACGCAGCGATGTGCGGCAACAATCCATGGCAGTGTTGCCCACGCCGATGATGAGCACGCGTCGACCGATCTGCTTGACGTGTTCGAAGGCCACCGACTCGAGCCAGTCGATGCCGATGTGAATGTGCTGCTCGACGGCCTCGCCGGCGCGGCGGCCGGGAAGTTCGAGATCCTTGCCCTTCGGGGCACCGCTGCCTACGAAAACCGCGTCGAACTCGTTGCGAGCCAGCAGTTCCCGCAGACTGTTCACGGGCGTGCCGAGTCGCAGATCGACGCCCATGTTGATGATGTAATCGATCTCTTCCTGCAGTACCTGCGCGGGCAACCGGAAGGCTGGAATGTTGGTGCGCATGAGCCCGCCGGGCGAATTCCATTTCTCGAAAATCGTGACCTGGTAGCCGAGCGGCATCAGATCGTTGGCGACGGTGAGTGACGCAGGTCCGGCCCCGATGCATGCGATGCGCTTGCCGTTTTTCTGTAGCGGCACGCGCGGTAACGCATTCGTGACGTCGTCGCGATGATCCGCGGCCACGCGCTTCAGGCGGCAGATCGCTACCGGTTTTTCTTCAACGCGGCCACGGCGGCATGCCGGTTCGCATGGCCGGTCGCAGACACGGCCGAGAATGCCGGGAAACACATTGGATTCACGATTGACGAGATACGCCTGCGTGAATTTTCCCTGGGCGATGAGCCTTATGTATTCGGGAACGTCGGTATGGGCTGGACACGCCCACTGACAATCGACGACGCGATGGTAGTAATCCGGATTGCTTGTATCGGTTGGTTCCACCGCCAGGGTGCCCCTTTGCCCGCAAGTCGTGCGGTGCTCATTGACACCGCATCGGAATCGTCAGTCGCACAAGCCTATACCTGCGATCAGGAGTAGGGAAGGACGGCATGATTTCCTTCATGAAGACGTCACCCATGTGC
Source organism: Povalibacter sp. (assembly GCA_035761425.1). Lineage (GTDB taxonomy): Bacteria > Pseudomonadota > Gammaproteobacteria > Steroidobacterales > Steroidobacteraceae > Steroidobacter. The sequence continues at coordinate 43,582 of DASTRD010000084.1, read as the reverse complement.
AGCGGGCGGATTTCGAAATAGGGATTTCCCGATGGCCACTACTCGTACGCCTGTACGCGTCGTCGATGGGTGACACCGAGACGCTTTGTATCCCGCCGATGACGTACTGACTGCACCGACGCCGGTCGCGATACGCAGCAGTGCCTGATGCGCCGTCGGGCAGCGCGCGTGACCCTGAAGTCCGGTTGATCGCTGTCGGGTCAGCTCGGGCACAGCACGGCGATCGCGCCAACGATCAGATTGATGAAGGCGCGAGGAATTCAGCAGTGAGCACCGGCTCGAGAATGCGCCGGCGGCTTTCGAGCGACAGCGATTCCCAGCGGACTTTGGCGATGGCCTGGCTGCGCAATTCCTCGTCGGTTACCACGCGCTCGCCTGCGGGAGTGGCGCCAGGCGCCTGCTGACTGAGACGATCGGTCTGTCCACTGCGCAATAGATCATCCACTGCGGCCAGCACCGTGGTGTTGAGCGTCAGGCCGCCATGGGTTTCTTCGACGAACCAGGTTCGCGCACCCGGCCAATGCGCTGAGGCCCGCGGCACGGTGCCATCGCCGTCGCGGCGTATGGAATATGCGAATTGCGACCCGGATACCGTGGCGGCCACGACCGTGTCCTGATTCGTTCCGGCGATGACGACGCAGCGTTCGTCGGCAGCGGCAAGACGCTGACGTGCCTTGCGGGCCTGCGCCAGCAGTGTCGGGTCCGGTCGCAGATCGTCATCAGGCCAGGCGTCGGCGTCGAACAGATCGCGTGGCTGCGTCGGCAGCAACTGATACAAACCGGGCAACGTGCGGAATACGTCCCGAGCGAGTTCTTCGGCGCTGTGTCTGAAATCGAGCGCCGCGATCTTGCGCACCGTGGGATAAACCGCTCGCAGTGCCTGTACTGGCGCAAACGAACCGTGGTTCGGTGAACCCAGCTGAATGAGCCGCGCAATGCGACGACTGCGGTCCTGCGCGAGTGCCGCGCGCGCCACCAGGCCACCCATGCTGTGCGCCACCAGCATGACGGGCTGTGAGTGTTGTTCGATCCGGTGCAGCAGTTGTCGACCGAGGTGCGTTACATCGTCACGCCAGTCGAAGGGATGAAAAAGCGGCCGGAAACCCGCCACTTCCAGCGACAGCTTCAGCTTCAGATAGCCCGGCAGCATGATGCCCACGGCACTGAGCCGCCGTGCCTCCGTCCAGGTGAGCGCTGACAGCAGACCTTCGCCGATGGCCGCCGGATGCAGCCAGATCAACCCGGCGGCATGCCGCTGCGGATCACCGAGACGCGAACCCATCATGCCCGGCAGGATCAGAACCGTCGGACCACGCTCGTCGCGCCGGATGGCTGCCAGCCGTGCGAGGTGACTCAGTTCGCGATAGGCGAGATCGCCGAAATATGCCGTGAGCAATGCGGCGTGCGCACCCGATCGCAGCAATGCCACGATCTGTTCATCGTGAAGTTCAGCGAGACTGGGTGCAGGTGGAGACATGAGGTGCGTGGTCAGGGTCCCGGTCGGAATTCACAGCAACGGATGCCGGCCGGCTGCGGTTCGACCGTTGGGCACTCAAGGTTAATTCGCCGCCCGGACCTGTGCATCCACATTGACGTCGCCTGCCTTCGCAAAATGCAGGACCAGCGCAATGTGATCACCTGCCTGCGGCACCGCGCTCACGTCCATCAGCATCAGGTGCATGCCGCCCGGCGCCAGATGCACCGTTTCGTTCCGGGCGAGCACCAGTTGCGGCACTTCGCGCATACGCATCATGCCGCCTTCCTCACTCGTGGCGTGCAACTGCGCCATCGTTGCCACCGGCGCAGAGATGCCCAGCAACGTATCGGCTTCATGAGCCGTGATGTCGGCATAGACAGCCAGTGTGCTCGCCGTGGGTGGCGCAGCAGGCGACCAGGCATTGGCCACTTCGATCGGCGATTTCTGACCGCCGCACGCACAGAGCAACGCAGTCACCGACAACAGGATCAATGCACGCGGGGTCATGAATTCATTCCGTCATGGTGGTGCGAATCACTTCGCATACTGCGTCGATGGCTTCCGCTCGTGCGCTGCTCTTGCGCCACACGGCGCCGACCGTGCGCGTGGGCACCGGCCGTGCGAATGACTTGACCGTCAGTCCGTGGCCGGAACCGAAGGGCCCGCGCGTCGCGAGCTCGGGCAGCAAAGTGATGCCGAGACCGGCGGCGACCATCTGTCGCAGCGTTTCCAGACTCGTGGCGCGGTAATCGTCGTTTTCCTTCACATCGATCTTGCTGCAGACATCCAGAGCCTGATCTCTCAGGCAGTGGCCGTCCTCCAGCAGCAACAGATTCTCGCCGCTGAGATCGTCGAGCTTCACCGTCTGTTTCTTCGCCAGCGCATGGTGCTGCGGCACCGCCACCGTAAACGGCTCCTGATACAGCTCGCGCGTCTCGAGTCCCTCGTGCGGCACGGGCAGCGCAATGATGCCCAGTTCGATCTCGCCTTCGCGCAGCCGCGCCAGCAGCGGTTCGGTCTGATACTCGTACAGCATGATCTTCAGTTGCGGCAGCTGCTTGCGCAGCTTGCGCGCCACCAGCGGCAGCAGGTACGGCCCGATGGTCGGAATCAGCGCCATCTTGAGCTTGCCCGACAGCGGATCGTGTTCATGGCGGGCCAGCGTCACGATCTCATCGCTGTCCTGCAGGATGCGCCGGGCGAGCGGCAGAATCTTCATGCCGGTCTCGGTCAGCGTCACTTTGCGTGGCTGTCGCTCGATGAGTTGTACACCGAGGTAGTTTTCGAGCTTCTTGATCTGCGCGGACAGGGTCGGCTGGCTTACGAAGGAGCGCTCCGCCGCCTTGCCGAAATGACGGGTATCGGCGAGAGCGACAAAGTAGCGAAGATCGCGGAGATTCATTGCAGCGGAAAACCCGGGAATGCGAGCGTGCAGCTCTTCAAGGGGAGAAGACGATGAGCGCTTCAGTCGTCAAATTCTGACCCACAATGCACGGGGAAGAAACAGCTGCGTTGCCATCAATGCAAAGAAGCTCCTGGCTATCCTGATCTCCCGCAGCGCGAGCCCGCCCCAACCGCGGTTGCCTCTGGCTATACTGCCTGCATGCCTCCTCGTCCCACGAGACTGTCAGCCGGCGTCGTGGTGGTTCGCGATACCGCGGAAGGCTGGCGATTTCTGTTGCTGCGTGCCTTCAATCACTGGGATTTTCCCAAGGGAATGGTCGAAGCCGGTGAGCAGCCGCTCGCCGCCGCGATTCGCGAGGTGCGCGAAGAATCGCTGATCGACGACCTGGAATTTCTCTGGGGCGAGTCCTGGATCGAAACCGGTCCCTACAGTCGCGGCAAGGTTGCGCGCTACTACATCGGGCGTACCCGCACCGTCGCTGTCACGCTGCCGGTCATCGCAGAGCTGGGACGTCCCGAACACAACGAATATCGCTGGGTCGAATCTGCGGTCGTTGCGAAGTTGATTTCGCCGCGGCTGGAACCAGTTCTCGAGTGGGCGCGCGAACGTATCGGCGAGAGTCAGCGCGAGGAGCCGGCTTGAAACATGTCGTCATCGTGGGAGCAGGGTTTGCCGGGCTGAATGCCGCCAGGCACCTGCGCAGACTGCGCGGTGTCGATGTCACCGTCATCGATCGCGAAAATCACCATCTGTTTCAGCCGCTGCTGTATCAGGTGGCCATGGCCGCGCTCAGTCCTGCGGAGATTGCGGCACCCATTCGCAGCCTGCTGTCCGGCGGCAACGCCCGCATCCTGCAGGCACGCGCCGAGCGTATCGATCTGGCAGCCAGCGAAGTGGTGACCGATGCCGGCCGCTATGCCTACGACTATCTGTTGCTGGCGTGTGGATCGCAGCATGCCTACTTCGGTCACGACGAATGGGAGCCGTATGCGCCGGGGCTGAAGACGCTGCCGCAGGCGACGGAAATTCGCCGTCGCGTTCTGGAAGCCTTCGAACACGCCGAGCGTGAACCCGATGCCGAGCCGCGTCGCAGACTGCTCACCTTCGTCGTGGTTGGCGGCGGACCCACCGGCGTGGAACTCGCGGGCGCCATCGGCGAGATGAGTCGCTACACGCTGGCGAAGGATTTCCGCACCATCGATCCGCGCCAGACGCGAGTGATCCTCGTCGAGGCCGGCCCACGCATCCTGCCGACGTTCGATGCCCGGCTCGCCGCGCGGGCCATGCGGGATCTCGAATCGCTCGGCGTGCAGGTCTGGACGTCGGCGCGTGTCACCAACGTGACTGCCGAAGGCGTGACGATCGGCACCGAGCAGGTGGCAGCAGCGACCGTGCTCTGGGGTGCCGGTGTGCGCGCTGCGGACATCGGCAGAACGCTGGGCGTTCCCGTCGATCAGGTCGGCCGGATTGCGGTCGGCGAGGATCTCAGCATCGCGGGACACCCGAACGTCTTCGTTGCCGGCGATCTCGCCCGCAGCATCGGCAGCGACGGCAAACCTCTTCCCGGCGTGGCCGTCGTCGCCATGCAGGAAGGCATCCACGTCGCACGCATGATTCGCAGCGACCTCGCCGGCAAGCAGCGCACGGCATTTCACTATCGCGATCTCGGCCAGCTCGCCACCATCGGCCGCAGCCGTGCGATCTGCGAAATTTTCGGCCTGAAACTCTCTGGCTGGCTGGCGTGGTGGGTATGGCTGCTCGTCCACATCTATCGTCTCAGCGGTTTCCGTAACCGCATCATCGTGCTCATCCAGTGGGCCTGGTCCTACATGACCTTCTCGCGTGGCGCCCGGCTCATCGTGGGGAAGGAGTGGAGGGCGTATGGGGCAGGGGACGAGTCAGGATAGTCACGGGAGTGACGAAGTGACGATCTTGTCTCTCCCTCACCTCGTCACTCCCGTCACCCTCGTCACTCACTACCCTTCATCGCCTCCTCGTCCTCCTAACTTCCATCCATAGACCCCACCTATCGATCCATTAAGAACCATCGACTGGCCCTAATGCGGCTTTGCCTGTACCTTGACTGCAACGTCCGGGGAATGGGTTCCCGGACAGGATGACTGTCAGGAGTTACTCGATGAGTTCAGTGATCAATACGACCATCAAACCGTTCAAGACCACCGCTTATCACAACGGCAAGTTCGTGCCGGTGTCGGATGCGGATCTCAAGGGCAAGTGGTCGGTGTTCTTCTTCTATCCCGCCGATTTCACTTTCGTCTGCCCGACCGAGCTGGGCGATCTGGCCGACGTGTATCCCGAGCTGAAGAAGCTCGGCGTCGAGGTGTACAGCGTTTCCACCGATACCCACTTCACGCACAAGGCCTGGCACGACGCCTCCGACACCATCAAGAAGATTCAGTACGTGATGCTGGGCGATCCCACTCATGCGATCAGCCGCAACTTCGGTGTGCTGATCGAGGAAGAGGGACTCGCGCTGCGCGGTACGTTCGTCGTGAATCCGGAAGGCGTCATCAAGGTCGCCGAGATTCATGACCTCGGTATCGGTCGCGATGCCAGGGAGCTGCTGCGCAAGGTGCAGGCTGCCCAGTACGTCGCGTCGCACCCGGGCGAAGTCTGCCCGGCCAAGTGGACGCCTGGTCAGAAGACGCTGGCCCCGTCGCTGGATCTGGTCGGCAAGATCTGACGCGGTTAGCTGCTCCCCGCCATCGGGCGGGGAGCAGTGATGAATGTGATGCAGGTGATAAAAGCGATGCAGGCGGCTGCCACTTCGTCACTCATCACCTCCATCGCCTCCCTCACTTCCATCACTTCCATCACCTCTCTTCAGGACCCACCATGCTCGATGAGACTCTGCGCCAACAGCTCCAGACCTACCTCGAACGGCTGACCCAGCCGGTCGAACTCGTCGCCGCGCTGGACGACAGCGACGCGTCGCTGGAAATGCGTGCGTTGCTGCAGGACATCGTGACGCTGTCGCCGCTGCTGTCGTCTGAGGAACGTGACGACGCGGGGCAACTCAAGCCTTCGTTCTCGGTAAACCGCAGGGGCGGCGACATCAGCATCCGCTTCGCCGGCATTCCCATGGGCCACGAGTTCACCTCGCTGGTGCTGGCACTGCTGCAGGCCGGCGGCTATCCGCCCAAGGTGGAGGCAAATGTCATCGAGCAGATCAGGGCATTGAAGGGTGAGTTTCGTTTCGAGACGTTCATTTCGCTGAGCTGTCAGAACTGTCCTGATGTGGTTCAGGCGCTGAACCTCATGGCCGTGCTCAATCCGCACGTCAGTCACGTGATGATCGATGGCGCGCTGTTCCAGCAGGAAGTCGAAGCACGTCAGATCATGGCGGTGCCGACGGTGTATCTGAACGGTCAGCCGTTCGGTCAGGGCCGCATGACGGTCGAGGAAATCATTGCGAAGCTCGATACGGGCGCGGGTGCGCGCCAGGCGGAAGAACTCAATGCGCGCGATCCGTTCGACGTATTGATCGTCGGCGGCGGTCCTGCCGGTGCGGCAGCAGCGATCTATGCGGCACGCAAGGGCGTGCGCACGGGCATCGTGGCGGAACGCTTCGGCGGCCAGGTCCTCGACACGCTGGCGATCGAGAACTTCATTTCCGTGAAAGAGACCGAAGGTCCGAAGATGGCGGCGGCGCTCGAAGAGCACGTGTGTGCGTATGACGTCGATCTGATGAATCTGCAGCGCGCGACTTCACTGAGTGCCGACGATGCCAGCGGTTTGATCAGCATCTCGCTGGAGAGCGGCGCAACGCTGCGCAGCCGCACGATCATCCTGGCCACCGGTGCGCGCTGGCGCGAAATGAATGTCCCGGGCGAGCGCGAATATCGCGGCCGTGGCGTGGCGTATTGCCCCCACTGCGACGGTCCGCTGTTCAAGGGCAAGCGGGTGGCCGTCATCGGCGGCGGCAATTCGGGCGTGGAAGCTGCGATCGATCTGGCCGGCATCGTCAGTCATGTCACGCTGATCGAGTTCGACAGCCGCCTGCGTGCCGATGAGGTACTGCAGCGCAAGCTGCGCAGCCTGTCGAACGTGCGCGTGATCCTGTCGGCGCAGACGACGGAAGTGCACGGCGAAAATGGCAAGGTCAATGCGCTGAGCTATCGCGATCGTACGAGCAACGAGCAGCACCGCATCGAGCTGGAGGGTGTCTTCGTGCAGATCGGCTTGCTGCCGAACACGGACTGGCTGAAGGGAACGCTGGCGCTCAGTGCCCGCGGCGAAATCGAAGTCGACGCCCGCGGACAGACTTCGCTCCCGGGTGTATTCGCGGCGGGTGATGCCACGACGACACCCTACAAGCAGATCGTCATCGCCATGGGCGAAGGCTCGAAGGCCGCGCTCAGCGCGTTCGATCACCTGATCCGCAGCTCTGCACCCGCCTCGCAGGCGAACGCGGCGTAGTCCCGAAATCAGTTACCGCAAGAAGGAAACAGAAGGGATCCGTTCGGGCGGCACGGCGACAGTATGAATGTCCTGCCGTGTCGCTCGCACCGTCTTCTGACGTCTTTCTGCGGGAATCGGTTCCTGCTTAATCCCTGAAATTCGTGAACTGCAGCGGCAGATCCAGTTTGCTGCCGCGGATCAACCGGATGGCTTCCTGCAGTTCATCGCGGCTCTTGCCGCTGACGCGGACCTGTTTGTCCTGAATCGCGGCCTGCACCTTCAGTTTTGAATCCTTGATGATGCGCTGGATCTTCTTGCCCAGCTCCGTCTCGATGCCGTGGCGCAAGGTCACGATCTGGCGCGCCGTGTTGCCGGTCACCACGGCATCGCCTTCCTCCATGCACATGACATCCACGCCGCGCTTGCTGAGCTTCAGGCGCAGAATTTCCATCATCTGCTTGAGCTGGAAATCCGCCTGTGCGGTCAGGGTGATCACGAAATCCTTGAGTTCGAACTTCGCGTTGCTGCCCTTGAAATCGAAGCGTGTGGCGACCTCGCGATTGGCCTGGTCGACGGCGTTGGCAACTTCGTGGGCGTTGAGTTCGGAGACGATGTCGAAGGAGGGCATAAGGACGTACTGGTGGAGTTGACGATTGAAACGACTCAGGCGAGGCGGACGCGACAGCCTTCCTGGCTGCTGCGACGGGCCGCTTCGATGATTTCCAGAATGGCGCGAGCATCGGCACCGGTGACAGGTTCGGGCGTGTCGTTCTCGATGCTCTCTCTGAGCAGCTCGTAGAACGTGAGCCAGCGGCCGCGATGCGACGGCACGGTTTCGGCCGAGCCAGTGGCGCCATCCACGAACTTGCCGAAAGAGGCCGGGGCCTCGACGCCGAAATCGGCATCGTCGGGCTTCATGCCGGCCTTCGACTGATCTTCCTGCGGATCGATGCCGGCCTTGAAGAACGATCCTTGAGTGCCGTGGATCACGTAGCGCCAGTCGCCCGGTCCGGCGAGATAGCTCGCGGCGAGCGAAATGCGCAGGCGCTCCTTGCCCATGAGAATTTCGAACGTGTCATCGATGGTGCCGGCGCGGCGCTGCGTGAACACGTCGGCCTGCAGCCAGTCCGGCCGCCCGAACAGACACAGTGCCTGGTCGATGAGATGCGAGCCGAGGTCATAGAGCATGCCGCCGGCGGGTACCGGCGGCTCACCCCATTTGCCGACGACCTCCGGACGAAAGCGATCCCAGCGGGCACGGAACGTCGTCACCTCTCCCAGGCGATGCTGATCGAGCCATGCGCGGATCGCCAGGAAGTCCGAATCCCAGCGCCGGTTCTGGAACACTGCGAGCTTGCGACCGCCGACGCGCGCAAGCTGGATGAGCGAATCCATTTCCACGACGGAGGCGCATGCAGGCTTGTCGATGACGACGTGTTTGCCCGCAGCGAGCGCGTCGTGCGCGTGCAGAAAGTGGAATTGACTGGGCGAGGCGACGACGACCAGATCCACGTCGTCACGTGCGATCAGTTCCTCATGGGACGTGACGGCGTCGGCCTGCGGATACAGCTCGCGCAACTGATCGACTCTGCTCGTGACCACTGCCTGCAGATGCAGGCCGGCGCATGTGAGCAACGGCGCATGAAAGTAGCGGCCTGCGAGTCCGAAACCGATCAACCCCGTGCGGATCATGATGCCGCCTTCGGTTGCACAGTTTCCTGCAGCAGCTCATCGACCCAGCGATGAAATTCGGCCACGTATTCGTCGTAGTGCTTGCCGGTCGCCGGCCCCGTAAATCCGGTATGAATCCGGCGCACCTTGCCGCTCTTGTCGATGAAGATAGCGGTGGGATAGCCGTACACGCCGCTCAGCTGCGGCAGCTTCTTCTGCGGATCCTCGCCATCCGCCACGCCCGCGATGAGGGTGGGATAGTCGATGTGCAGATCCCGCACGTAGTTGCGTACTGCGGCGGCCGCCTTGTCGAACTCGCCATGGCGTTCGAACATCAGTGCCACGACCTCGAATCCCTTGTGGCGATATTCGTTGTAGAACGGCACCAGGAAAGCAGCTTCGTCATGACAGTTGGGACACCAGGTCCCGCCGATGGTGACGACGACGACCTTGCCGCGGAAGCGTTCGTCGCTGAGCGATACCGGTTTGCCGTCCACATCGGGGAAGGTGAAATCCAGTCGCGCATCCTCGGTCTTCATGCCCGAGGAGATCTGCTCGAGCTGCACGTTGTCATTGCGCCGGGCGGTGAGCTTCTCGTGACTCTTCAGACCCTGCCAGTATTCGCCTTCGAGCAGACCTTTATCCGTCACACGCATCCGGTACAGATACGCGAGGCCGCCCGCGAAGGTCGAGAGCTGCACTTCGTTGCCGCGTACCTGTCCATCGAGAAAGCGATGATCGCCGGTCGGCGTCATCACCGTGCCGGTCACGCGATCGTGCGTCTGTTCGAAGACCGCGACGGCACGACTCGACGTGCCATCATCGTCGGTGAACGTGACCTCCCAGCGACCGGCAATGTCGGCGTTGTCGGTGACGGGATGTGGGTAGAAGCGGAAAGTCTCGCCCAGCGTCGCCTTGAACGGAATCGTCTGTTCGACACCGCCTGCCTTGATGAGTGTCACGGTACCTTCCATGCCTTTGCGTTGCAGGCGCGCTCGCAGCGAATTCTCATACCCGGGAAAAACGGCACGTAGTTCACCGTCGGCGACGGTGACATTGTCGACGCGTGTGCGTTCCGCACCGTTGATCAGGTAGAGCACGGTGCGTTCGCCATCGCGGGCGACTTCCATGCCGAAGGGGGCGGCGCCGCCCGGCAATTCCAGCACCGCCCTGTAGATACCCGGTGTCGCTTCGGACACGTGTGCGCTGCAGCCAGCAAGCATCGCCAGAAACAAGACCAGACACGTGAACAAATTGCGATTGGGGAACACGATTGAACCTACAGGAAATCGGTCGCGGTCGTGACAGTGTCCGGAGTTCGCTGACGAAGTTCAACCGCCACCTGGCTGTTTTTGCCGCGTGCTGCGATATCACACAGCGACGTCGGAACACTGTCCACGAAGCACGCGTTCCTGAGCGCATTACGCGGGCTGGTGGCCCGTTCAATGGAGAGTACTCATGAACATCACATTGCCTCGATTGCTGGCGCCGTTGGCAACGGTTGTCGGCCTTGCAGCGCTGACGGCATGCGGCGGCGTGTCCGACATGACGCGTCAGCAGGTCGCTCGCAGCGAAACTGCGGTGAAACAGGCACAGGCTGCCATCGGCAACTCCGAAGCCGGCGCCGTCGAACTGCAGCAGGCGAAGGATCTCTACGCCCAGGCAGAACAGGAACTGAAGAACAAGAACGAAACCCGCGCGCAGCGGCTCGCCGTACAGGCGGAGCTGCAAGCGCAGCTTGCAACTGCCAAGGCGCAGAATGCAGCAGCGCGCAAGGCGGCGGATGAAGTGCTGGCGAGCATTCAGACATTGCGCCAGGAAGCCGAGCGATCGGGCAGCAACTCCACGCTGCGCTGATACTCAAGAACACCAGAGGGCAGGAATCATGAAAGCCATGTCTAAGACGATCATCGGTGCCGCCGTCGCGCTGGCGCTTTCCGCCTGCAGTACGACGCCCAAGCAGCCGATCAGTGAACTGCAGACTGCGCGGGCCATCGTGCCGCAGGTTGAAGCGTCACCGCGTGCCGGCGTCGCAGCAGTCAATGTATCCGATGCACGCAAGTCGCTCGACGCTGCCAATCAGCTGATGGAGAAGGGCGGCAAGGTAGACGACATCCGCTATCAGGCGCAGGTGGCCAATCTCAATGCGCAGATCGCGAACGAGAAGATTCTCGAAGCGGGTGCGAAAGAGGAAATCGCCAAAGGCCAGGCGGAACGCCAGCAGGTGCTGCTGGAAGCCCGCAACCGCGAAGCAGAAGCAGCCCGGCAGCATGCCGCCAGCCTGGAACAGGAGCTGGCCGATCTGAAGACCAGGAAGACCGATCGCGGTCTGGTGCTGACGCTCGGTGATGTGCTGTTCGATACCGGCAAGTCCACGCTCAAGCCCGGCTCCTATGCGACGCTCGATCGTCTCGCGAATGCGCTCAAGGAAGATCCGGGTCGCCAGGTGCAGATCGAAGGCCACACCGACAGCACCGGTTCGGCCGAATTCAATCAGCAGCTGTCCGAGGAACGCGCCCGCTCCGTGCAGGCTGCGCTCATGCAGCGCGGCGTGTCAGGCGCGCAGATCTCGGCCACCGGCAAGGGCGAAGACTTTCCCGTGGCCAGCAACGACAACGCAGCAGGCCGTCAACAGAACCGGCGCGTGGAACTGATCTTCACCGACGAACAGACGCGCCAGCGCGTGGCGACGGATCAATAGGGAGAATGGTGACGAGAGTGACGGGGTGGCGGAGTACGACACTCGGATCGCTGTCATTCTGTCCAGCGAACCAAGGGCGATGCGGTGACTACCTCGCCGTATCGTCTCCGTGACCAGCGTCACTCGCGTCACTCTCGCCACTCTCTTGCATCACCTCACCCACACCAAGGCGAGAAGCGTCACGTCGATGTCCGACTTGCGCGGTTTGATCTCGACCTTGTCGATCGCCGATGCCATGGGATCGAACTTGCTCTGCAGCGCTGCACTCTCCTGATCGAATTCATTCTGCAGATCCGTGTAGCGCTGTTGCAGCACGTTGAGACTTTCCTGCGCGCGGGTGACGTCATCGCTTTCGCGTCCGATCTTTCCTGCATTGCGCGCCGCCGAGCCGATGCGGCCCACATTGCTGGAGCTCAGGGTCTTGCGTCCCAGGAAGGCGCCGAGAATGGATGCGCCCACGGAGATGGCAGTGGACAGCTTCTGCTGAGACAGTTGCGAGTCCTCGCGCTGCACACGCGTTTCGGCGCGCCGGATCTGATCCTGCAGTGTCGTCAGGCGCGGGGCATATTTGCGACGTAACGTCTCCACGGCAGCATCGCGCTTCTCGCGCAATGCAAGCGCGATCCTGGCGCGGAAATCCGCTTCAGTGAGTCCGGCGACGGAGGTTGCGCCGACCAGCGGGCTGCGAAACACGGCGAGCGATGCGGCTTCGTAGACGTAGCTCTCCAGTTGCTTCTGCCAGCTGCGGTAGCTGTCGGCGCGCAAGGCGCTCGCCGGCGGGTCCGCGAAATCCAGCCCCGGCGTTGCCGTCTTGCGCAGTTGATCCGACAGGTCACCGCCCGTTTCCGCCTGCGACCAGTCCGGTGTAACGACATCCGGATCCAGCGGAAGCAGATAGGAGCGGATTTCCCAGGCATCGACGCCGGCCGCTGCATTCACGAAATGCAGTTTCGCCTGCCCCAGCAGGTGCGGCCGATATTGCGCAGCGCTGCTGCGATCCAGATAAAACTCCTGCACGCCTGCGCCGACGACCGGCCGCGTGCCTGCCGAACTGCGCGCATCGCCTGAAGGTGCCGGCGCCGGTGCGCTCGCAGCCGATGCATTCGCGGGTGTGAGCCGCGCGATTTCCGGCAACGTCAGTGGGCCACGCAGATATGACAGCGCCCAGCGTGTGCGAAACAGCACTGGCGCATCTTCGTGAGCATTGCGCATGAGAAAGACGCGGCCGGCGAGGTTGGCGAGCAGCGTGTCGAGTTGTGCCTTGTCCAGACCCTCACCCGCAGCCATCAGACCTTCGATCACACGGGCCTTGTCGCGTTCGGTCTGCAGTCGTCCGATGAACCAGGTGCCGGCGTTCGACAATCCCTTGTAATCCAGGTCGACCGGATTCTGGGTGGCCAGCACGACGCCGACGCCGAAGGCGCGGGCCTGTTTCATGAGCGTGAGCAGCGGCTGCTTGGATGGCGGCATGGCCGTCGGCGGGAAGTAGCCGAAAATCTCGTCCATATATATGAGCGCACGCAGGCTCGACGTGCCGGGCTGGCGGCGCATCCAGCTCACCACTTCGCCCAGCAGCAGGGTGACGATGAACATGCGCTCGGCGTCGTTGAGATGCGCGATGGAAATGACGGCAATGCGCGGTTTGCCGGCATCGGTGTACAGCAGTTTCTGGATGTCGAGCGCTTCGCCCTGCATCCAGGCTGCAAAGCCGGGAGCGGCGATGAGATTGTTGAGCGCCATGGCGAGCTGCACGCGATCCTTCGCGGGGTAGAACGTCTCCAGATCCAGCACACCCACCTGATCGAAGTCCGGTTTCTGAATCCCCTGGATCAGAGCTTTCAGATCCAGTGCGCGCCCATCGGTCCAGGCGCGTTCCAGCAGCGTCGACAACAGAATGTGTTCGCGGCTGCGCAGCGGATCGGCCTGCACGCCGATGAGACTCAGCAATCCCGCGACCGTCGAGCCGATCCGTTCGCGCAACCCCGCCGGGTCGGCACGCAGCTCGGGCGGCGGTGGCGCGAACGAGCGGAGTACCGACAACGGCCGCCCCGACAGACTGCCGGGCGTATAGATGGCCACGTCCGCGGCATCGCGGAACCGCTGAATGCGTTCGCCGTCCTGGCTCCAGTCCGCCAGCCCCTTGCGCCAGGTCTCGGCGGTCGCTGCCGCAACCTGCCCGGCACTCATGGCTTTGCGGGCAGCTTCGCCGGGATCCACCCAGGGTGCGAAGTCTTCCGCCCGAAGTTGCGGGAAGGTCAGCATGAGATTGCCGATGTCGCCTTTGGGATCGATGGCGATGGCAGGCACGCCGTCGATGGCTGCTTCTTCGAGCAGTGAAATGCACAGGCCCGTCTTGCCGCTGCCCGTCATGCCGACGCACACGGCGTGGGTCGTCAGGTCGCGCGAATCATATAAAAGGAGATCGGGTCGATCCGCGCCGCTCGCAGGATCAACTTCGCGGCCCAGATAAAAGGAACCGAGTTTTTCGTAGGGAGGAAGCATGGGAGATCCGTGACGGTAGTGACCAGAGTGACGATAGTGACGTGAGTCGAAGCGCGGAAGTCCCCGGGGAGCATTCCGGTCCCTCGTCACTATCGTCACTCACGTCACGTGCATACGCATCTGCTTATAACCACTTTGTTACCCGGTCGAGACTGACCCTGCTACCGTGCGGCCGCTAAGCTCGCGCCCCCTATGTCCATTACCCTCGATCAAGTCACCAAGCGGTATCAGGGCTCGCCCGTAGTCAACGACGTCTCTGTCGAGGTCGGTGAGGGTGAGTTCTTCGTGCTGCTGGGTCCGAGCGGCAGCGGCAAGAGCACCTTGCTGCGCGCCATCGCAGGTCTCACCGGCGTGGATCACGGCCGCATTGCGCTGCATGGCCGCGATGTCACCCACGTCTCGGCGCGGCGCCGCGGCGTCGGTCTCGTGTTCCAGAACTACGCGCTGTTCCGCCACATGACAGTGGGCGACAACATCGAGTTCGCCCTGCGTGTACGCCGCATGAAGCGCGCCGAACGGCTGGAGCGCCGCAGGGAATTGCTCAGACTCGTGGCGCTCGATGGCATGGACGACCGACTCCCCACGCAGTTGTCCGGCGGTCAGCAACAGCGCGTGGCGGTCGCACGTGCACTTGCCCACAAGCCGCAGGTACTGCTCCTCGATGAACCGTTCGGGGCGCTGGATGCCAAGATCCGCGAGGAATTGCGCCGCACCATCCGTCAGGTGCAGCGCGAACTCAACATCACCACGGTGCTGGTGACCCACGACCAGGAAGAAGCGTTCGCCATGGCCGATCGCATCGGCGTGATGAACCTGGGGCGTCTGCTCGAGTGCGGCCGGCCGGACGAACTCTACGCACGGCCGGCCACGCGCTTCGTCGCCACGTTTCTGGGCGCGGCCAATCTGCTGCTCGCCCGTCAGACGGCGCAGGGGATCCGCTTCGGTGCAACGCCCGTCAATGTGCGTGCCATCGACAAGACTGAGGCCGGACGCGAGCACGAGGTGGTTGCCGTTCTGCGACCCGAAGAAGTCGAGATTGCCCCGACGCGCGACAATCTGCGCGTGAACTACATGGGGCTCGGTGTCGTGGAGGAGATGGTGTTCACCGGAGCCATGGAACGCCTGCGTGTGCGCCTGACCAACGGTGCTGCCGATGCGCAGATTGCGACGGCTGCGGATTCGCGCGCTGGCGCAGCACTCGAAGTGACACGCACTCAGCACGAGCAGCGCACCTTTCCGCTCACGCCCGGTCAGACGGTGGCGCTGGGCGTGCGGCGCATTCATATCCTGCCCACGCCATTGTCGAGTTACACGGCATGTGCCGCCGAACCTGCCGCAGCAGAGCGGCTCGCTGCACATCCGTTCCTCAGCGAGCTGGCGAGCCGCATGAAGACTCGCATTGCCACCCGCGTCGAGCCTCAGCTCGCGAACAGCGACGCCGACAGTCCGGCAACTCCTGTATCGGGAGTGGCAGTGATTGCGCCGACACCGCAGGTGGCCGCACAGGTCGGCTGGCTGCTCGGCCATGGCGCCGCCGAAGTGCTGATCCTGCCGGCGCAGATGGTGGCACCGCAGCGAGTGCTGATTCACTGGGCCGACGACGCGGCACGGCGTCCGACGCTGGCGGTTTCCGCCAGTCTCCTGAGGCATGTCGCTGCCGAAGCGGTCTATGTCGGCATCCTGCCGCAGGGCGCGACCGAAGCGCAGCGTCCGCTCGGCATGCGGACGCTGCTGGATGCCCGTTCGGAAGCGCAGGCCGTGCACGGTCTGGAAATGCGCACCGAACTGCGCTTCGGTGCGGCAGCGGAAGAACTGCAGCGACAGCTCAATGAGGCCAGCGACCAGATGCTCATTCTCGGCATTTCCGATCTGGCCGATCTCGAGGGCGCGTTCGCACCGCTGGTCGCAGCGCCACCGGCGTTTCCGCTCATGATCGTGTACCGGCCCACAACCGCGGCGCTCGAACGATGAAGAAGTTGCTGCCGTTGCTGTCTGCGCTGGTGTGCCTGGCAGGTTGCGGCGCACAGAGCGGACATGGGCGCGTCACACTGCTCAACGCCAGCTACGATCCGACGCGCGAGCTGTATCGCGAATTCAACGAGGACTTCGCGCGCGAATGGCAGACACGGACCGGCCAGAAGGTTGTCATCAAGCAATCGCATGGCGGATCGGGCAGTCAGGCGCGCGCCGTCATCGACGGACTGGACGCCGACATCGTGACGCTGGCACTCGCCTACGACATCAATTCCATCCAGACGCGCGGCAAGCGGCTCGGCGCGAACTGGCAGACGCGATTCGCTGACAACAGCGCGCCATACACCTCGACCATCGTGTTCCTGGTACGTCACGGCAATCCGAAAAACATCCGCGACTGGCCCGATCTGGTGCGCGATGACGTCAACGTGGTGACGCCGAATCCCAAGACCTCGGGCGGCGCGCGCTGGAACTATCTTGCAGCCTGGGGTTACGAGCTGCATCACGAACTCGGCGACTGGTCGAAGCTGGACGATCCCGCCGCTGCGGCACAGGTGCAGCAGGCGCAGGCCGCAGCCGAGCGTTTCGTGGCGGAGGTGTACCGGCATGCACCGGTGCTCGACAGCGGTGCGCGCGGCGCCACCAACACATTCGTGCAGCGTGAGATCGGCGATGTGCTCATCGCATGGGAGAACGAGGCCTTGCTGGCGCAGCGTGAACTCGGCCCTGACAAGGTCGAGATCGTCATGCCGTCGATCAGCATTCTTGCCGAGCCGCCGGTGGCCATCGTCGATACGGTGGTCGATCGTCGCGGCACGCGTCAGGTGGCCGAAGCCTATCTGCAGCATCTGTATTCGCCTGCCGGTCAGGAGATCGCGGCAAAGCACTACTTCCGTCCGCGCGATCCGGCGGTGCTGGCGCGTTACGCCGCGCAGTTTCCGCCGGTGACGACGTTCACCGTGGATCAGGTGTTCGGCGGCTGGAACAAGGCGCATGCCGAGCATTTCGCCGACGGCGCCATCTTCGATCGCATCTATCAGGCGCAGCAGCAGTGAGAATGAACCAGGGCGTACGGGCCGGAGGCTGCAGGCTGCAGGCTGCAGCCAGAGAGAAGCGCAGAGCGCGTTCAGTCCTTTTTTCTGGCTGTCGCCTGTCGCCTGCAGCCCGTCGCCTGTAAGCCTGCACCCCATGTCCTTTCGCCAACCTTCCATCCTGCCCGGCTTCGGTCTGACGCTCGGCTTCACCACGTTCTTCCTGAGCGCGCTGGTGCTGATCCCGCTCGCTGCGCTGGTGATGAAGGCGATGACCATGGGCTGGCACGATTTCCTGCACGTACTGACCGACCGGCGCGTGCTTGCATCTTTTCGTCTGAGCTTCGGTGCGTCGCTGCTGGCAGCGCTGATCAACAGCGTGTTCGGTTTCGTCATTGCCTGGACGCTGGTGCGCTACGAATTCCCGGGCCGCAAACTGATCGACGCGCTCATCGACATGCCCTTTGCCCTGCCCACTGCAGTGTCCGGTATTGCGCTCACGGCGGTGTTCGCAGAGAACGGCTGGATTGGCCAGTATCTGGTGCCGCTCGGCTTCAAGGTGGCCTACACGTGGGTGGGCGTGGTGGTGGCGCTGACATTGATCGGCCTGCCGTTCGTCGTACGCTCGATCCAGCCGGCGCTGGCCGAAGTGCAGCGCGATCTCGAAGATGCTGCCGAAACACTCGGCGCCGGGCGCTTCACCACGTTTCGTCGCATCATCCTGCCGACAGTCATGCCGGCGCTGCTCACCGGTTTCACCATGGCGTTCGCGCGAGGCGTGGGCGAATACGGTTCGGTGATCTTCATTTCGGGCAACCTGCCCATGAAGACCGAGATCACACCGCTGTTGATCGTGATCAAGCTCGAGCAGTTCGACTACAAGGGCGCTGCGGCAGTGGGCTTCATGATGCTGGTGATTTCGTTCGTGATGCTGCTGTCGATCAATCTGCTCCAGGCCTGGAGCCGGCGGCGTCACGTGGTGGCGGGAAGATGATGAAAGAAGTGAACAGCGGACAGCGCACGGCGGACAGTGACGCGAACCTGCGCGCTGCTTGCCTGTTGCCCGCGGAGAATTCCTGATGGCCGGCGGTCCTTCCAGAGCCGTGCTCGCCGAGCTCGCGACGCGCCCGGGTCGCGACTCTGTCGTCGGCATGCTCACCAAATGGACGTTCATCGGCCTGTCGCTGTTGTTTCTGGCAGCGTTGCTGTTCGCACCGCTTGCCACCGTGTTCGCAACCGCGCTGGACAAAGGCTATGAGTTGTACTTCACGAGCTTCCTCGACAGCGACACCCTCGCGGCCATTCGTCTGACGCTGCTGACGGCAGCCGTGGTGGTGCCCACCAACACGGTGTTCGGCATCGCCGCCGCATGGGCCATCGCCAAGTTCGAGTTCAAGGGCAAGAGCATCCTGGTGACGCTGATCGATCTGCCCATCGCAGTGTCGCCGGTGATCTCCGGTCTGATTTTCGTTCTGCTGTTCGGCGTGCAGGGCTGGTTCGGAGTGTGGCTGCAGGAGCACGACATCAGCATCGTGTTTGCGCTGCCCGGCATCATTCTGGCCACCCTGTTCGTCACCATGCCGTACATTGCCCGCGAGTTGATTCCGCTCATGCAGCAGCTCGGCAATGACGAAGAAGAGGCGGCCATCACGCTCGGAGCCGGCGGGATCATGACGTTCTTCCATGTGACACTGCCGAAGATCCGCTGGGGTCTGCTGTACGGCGTGATCCTGTGCAATGCCCGCGCCATGGGCGAGTTCGGCGCCGTGTCCGTGGTGTCGGGCCATATCCGCGGTCTCACCACCACCATGCCCCTGCACGTGGAAATCCTGTACAACGAATACAATTTCGTCGGCGCCTTTGCCGTTGCATCGCTGCTCACGCTGCTCGCCGTGGTGACGCTGATCATCAAGTCGCTGGTCGAGTGGCGCACCGGAATCTCCAAACACTGAAGCCATGCTGTCGCGCCTTCAGGAACTGCTGGATCGTCTCGACTTCGACCCTTCGCGGGCCACGCTCGGCTCGTGGATCGCGGGCATCAATGTGCTCATCGTGTTGCTGGTGGTGGGGGGCATTTCGGTGTCTGCCATCGGCTCGCTGCGCAAGCTGGCCGATGAGCAGGGCAAGTCGCGGGTGCAGCTGGCCGGCGCCATGGCGCGTGAGGACCTGCGCCGCTTTGGCGAAGACGCGCTGACACAGGCACGCACCGTTGCCGATCGACCCACGCTGCAGCGTCTGATGGCCGATCGCCAGGCGGCCGTCATCGGGCCCTATCTGCGGCGGTCCTGCATTACTGAAACCATCGCCGCCTGCGCCGTCTTCGAAGGTCAGACGCTCATCGCACAGGCGGGACCGGCGGTACCGTGGGTGCAGCTGCTCGATGCAGGTGTGGAGCAGGGCGAGCGCTTCATCTCCGCACCCACCGATGGCAGTTACGCGGTTGTCGGCGCGTCGGCACAGGTCGGCGGGGCCACCGAACGCAGACTCTATGTCGCCCGGCCGCTCGATGAGAGCATGGCACGCGTGCTCAGCGAACGCGTTGGGCTGGATATCCGGCTGATCAGCTACCGCACGTTCATCGAAGACAAGAAGGTCGATGACTTCACGCGGCTGCATTCGGCTGGCCTGTCGGACGGGCGTTCCGCGGTGACACGCATCGACAACGCCGATCTGTATGCGGCGAGTTTTCCGGTGTTCGCCTCCACGGGAGAGGCTATCGCATTGCTCGAAGCGCGCCTGCCGACCAGCGACATCGACAAGTCAGTCGGATCGCTGGTGACTCGCCTGTTGATCACGGCCATCGTGCTGGCGGCGATTGCGGTGCTTGCGGGCGTCGTGCTCGGCCAGCAGGTGACCGGTCCGGTAACCAGTCTCACTGAAGCTGCCGAGCGGCTCGGACATGGCGATTTCTCCACATCGATTCCCGTTGGCGGTACGCGCGAAGTCGGCCGACTGGCGCGCACGATGGAGGACATGCGCAACAACCTGGTCGATCTCACCGGTGCACTGCGTCGTCGCGAAGCCGAAGCGCAGGCCGTACTCGGCGGCATCGTCGAAGGCGTGTACGCAGTCGACAAGTCGCGCGTCATCCGTTACCTCAATCCGCAGGCGGCGCGACTGCTTGGCGTGCAGCCGGAGGAGGTCATCGGACGGTTCTGCGGCGATGTGCTCAAGCCCTGTCTCATCAACGGTCAGCGTCCCTGCGAAACGCAGTGCCCGATCGTGCGTGCGCGCACGGAAGGCAGCACGCAGATGACCGAGAAACTGAATCTGCGTGAAGGTGCACCGCGCACCACGATCATCACCAGCGCCGCACCCGTGGACGATCTTCAGGTCCAGGTGATTCGCGATGAGACCGAACTCGAAGGCGTGCGCCGGGCGCGCGACTCGGTGCTCGCCAACATCTCGCACGAGTTCCGTACGCCGCTCGCCGCGCAGCTCGCCTCGATCGAACTGCTGCGCGAAGGCATGGATGCAACCATGCCCGCCGACCAGCAGAAGGAACTGGTCATGTCGCTGGAGCGCGGTGCACTGCGCCTGACCCGGCTCATCGACAACCTGCTCGAGAGCGTTCGTATCGAATCCGGCCAGCTCGGCATCCGCCATCAGGACGTCGCCATTGCCGAGATCGTCGTCGATGCCGAAGCGCTCATCGGCACACTGCTGCGTCAGCGGCGCCAGCGACTCGAACTCGACATACCGCAGGATCTGCCCGCTGTGGATGGCGACGGACCGCGACTGACGCAGGTCTTCGTCAATCTGCTCGCCAACGCTTCGAAGTTCGCTCCCGAAGACAGCAGCGTGCGCATCGGCGCGCGGGCCGATGGCGACCGCGTCACCGTATGGGTGGAAGACGAAGGCCCCGGATTTCCCGAGATCGACAGCGGCTCGATCTTCGAACGCTTCTATCGCGGACCGGATCAGGAACCCGAACCCGGTGGCCTGGGTCTCGGCCTGTGGATCGTCAAGTCCATCGTCAACCGCCACGAGGGGTCGATCCGCGCCGAACGCGTCGACGGCAGAACACGCTTCGTAGTGGAGCTGCTCAGGGCGAAAGAGGGGTGACGGAAGTGATGAAGGTGATGGAGGTGACGAGAGTGACGAGAGTGACGGGAGTGACGGGAGTGACGAATGGGCAGTACTCATGCGCACACGCAATTGTCAGCTCTGGTCCCGATACCTGACTAAAGCCGCGCCATCCTGCCCTTATCACCGCCATCACGTTTATCACTTCCATCACCTTCATCACTTTCATCACTGCTGCCCATGAAAATCCTCTGCGCCGATGACGACAAGGATCTGCTGGGACTGATCGCGTTCACGCTGTCGCAGGCGGGCTATCTCGTCGTGAAAGCCGGCGATGGGCAGCAGGCCATCAAGGCATTCGATGCCGAAGCGCCGGATCTGGTGATCCTCGATATCAACATGCCCGGTGCCAGTGGCTTTCAGGTTTGCGAAGCCGTGCGTTCCAGATCGCGTGTACCGGTCATGATGCTCACGGTGCGCGGCGAAGAAGAAGACCTGGTGAAGGCGCTGGAACTGGGTGCCGACGACTACCTCACCAAGCCCTTCAGTCCGCGTACGCTGCTGGCGCGCGTGAAGGCGTTGCTGCGCCGCGCGGGCATGGAGAATTCCGCGCCGCTGGCCGCCGGCCGCGTGCAGCTCGATCTCGAGGAGCACACGGTGCAGGTCGGCAGCCAGACGCCGGTGCGGCTGACCAAACTGGAACTGCGCCTGCTGCAGATGCTGGTCGCCAATGCCGGTCACACCGTGAGTTCCGATCGCCTGCTCATGCAGGTCTGGGGACACAAGGGCTCCGGCGATCGTCAACTGCTCAAGCAGCTCGTGCATCGCCTGCGCCAGAAGATCGAAATCGATCCCGCCGATCCGCAGATGCTGCAGACCGCGCCAGGCGCCGGATACAAGCTCGTCGTGGAATGACGGACAACTGGCCGTGAAGCTTTCTTGCGGCCGCGATCTGCGCGTCGACCGGCATCTAACCGCGACGCTACTTACTTGATACCTGCCTTCACCTAGCCTGAGCATCCCGGGCTTCGTGGAGTAGCGATTGGCAGGATTGTTGAGAACCATCGCCATCGTCGGTGGCGGATTCAGCGGCACACTGACCGCAGCCAATCTGCTGCGGCAATCCCACGCGGAAGCGACACGACTGATCCTTGTCGAACGCTCGGCGAGCATCGGGCGCGGTGTCGCGTATGCCGAGCGCGACTTTCCCTATCTGCTGAACGTCCCTGCCGGCCGCATGTCGGCAAACTCCCGTGCGCCTCTGGAGTTCCTGCACTTCGTGCAACGGCGCATCCCCGGAGCAACGGCTGAGGATTTTCTGCCGCGTGCGTTGTATGGAGAGTATCTGCAGGAGATGTTGCTGGCGGCGCAGCTCAATGCGCCTTCGAACATCCGTCTGGAAATCTGGCAGGGACAGGTCACCAACATCCGGCGGCTGGAACGCCATCTGCCGCTGCAGGTCGAGCTCGAAGATGGCCGGCGCATCACGGCAGATGATGTGGTGCTGGCGTGCGGCAATCCGCCGCCATCCACGCTGCCGGCTTTCGCGTCGCTGGTCGGTCATCCCGCCTGCGTGTCGAATCCATGGGCGCAGGAATTGAGCTTCGCGCCGCACGAATCGGTGCTGCTCATCGGCACCGGTCTCACCATGGCCGACGTCGTGAATGCTGCCGCGTCGCGGACAGCGGCGATTCCACAGCTGCACGCCATCTCACGGCACGGTCTGGTGCCGCCGCGCCAGACGCCGTTTCGACCCGAGGCATTTCGCGGCGATGGCAATGCACTGCTGTTCGCGGCGTCGCGCTCATTGCGCGGTCTGGTCGCAGCCGTGCGATTGCTCGCCAGGGAAGCAGAACGCTGCGGCGGCGATTGGCGCGAAGCCGTGACCTTCGTCAGACATATGGCACCGACACTGTGGACGCGCATGCCGCAGAACGATCGTCGCCGCTTCCTGCGACATCTGCGCGCGCAGTGGGATGTGCATCGGCATCGCCTGCCTGCTGCCGTGTTGCAGCGGATCGACGGGCTGCGCAGCCAGCGCCGTCTGCATGTTCATGCTGGCCGCATCGAGCAGGCGCAGGAGCGCGCCGGCAGGATCGATGTCACCTGGCGTCCACGCGGTGCGACGCAATCGCGGACACTGTCGGTCGACAAAGTGGTGAACTGCACCGGGCCCGACTATGCGATTGCACGCTCAGCCGAGCCGCTGTGGCGCAATCTTGTCCAGTGCGGTCTGTGTGTGCCCGACGCACTGGGACTGGGTCTGCGCACTGGACCGAACAGCGCCGTCATCGATGCGGATGGCTGGCCAGGTCCGCATCTGTTCTACGTCGGCCCCATGCTGCGTGCGGATCACTGGGAGGCAACCGCGGCTGGCGAACTGCGCAACCACGCCGAGCGGCTGGCCGCATTGCTGGCAGGCAGGCGCGCGTGATGCAGATCCCCGCGGCGCTCCGTCCGGTTCAGATCCTGGCAGCCGACGATGACGCCGATCTGCTCGCACTGATCGCGTTCTCGCTCAGACAGGCCGGCTTCCAGGTGGTGACCGCTGCGGACGGCAGCGGTGCGCTGCGATCCTTTGCCTCCAGTCCTCCGGATCTGGTGCTGCTCGACATCAACATGCCTGCACCGGATGGTTTGAACGTCTGTCGTTCGATTCGCGAGCACTCACGCGTACCCATCGTGATGCTGACGGCCCGCGACCGGGAAGACGATCTGGTCGCGGCAATCCATGCCGGCGCCGATGACTACGTGACCAAACCCTTCAGCCCGCGCGCGCTGCTGGCCAGGATCCGTGCGCTGCTGCGGCGTTCGGAGCCCGTCGTTCTCGGCACGCTGCAGGCGGGCGCCATGCAACTCGATGTGCAGGCGCATCTGCTGCGCATGGGACAAGGCGAGCCGGTACTGCTCACGCCGCTGGAAGCGAAGGCCATGCATATCCTGATGGCAAGCGCCGATCGCACCGTCACTGTGGAACTGTGTGCACAAGTTCCGGCGGGAAATTGCCGAGGCTTCGATCGTCGATGAGACTCGTCTGGCGAACCGGCAACAGCAGCTCAGCACGACCTTGATCCGCTTCGGTGTAACCGTGCTGGTAATGAGTACGACATTTGCTGCCGTCGTTGCGCTGGCGAGATGACAGTGCTGTTGTGCGGAACGCGCGGTTTCTGATTGCTGCTGTGCGATCCGTCTCACGAGGCCCTGCGAAAGTCGTTGCATACAAAACGGCTGACCATTGTGATGTCGTCGCAGGGCGGGAGCGAGTTGGGCTGAAGATTTCCACGGCACCAGCGTGCCTGCGGCGGGTGGCCTGTATCCAGCGCTTCTGCTTCGATGTTGGCATGACTACATTCCTTGTAACCACAGCCCTCTCTTGAACTGACAACGGGCGCCTTGTCGCGCTGCACAGCTACCGAACTGTCACGCAAGTACGACTGACGCTGTAATAGTCGTGGACTAGAGTCTCCTCACGGCCAGGACGACACGTCAGGGTTCTGCTGAAGGGTAATGACGCAACAATCCCTGCAACACGTGTTCATCATGCGCGCCCTGTCGAATCCACGATGGGTTCGACTCCTGTAGTTCATGGAACATGCGTAGTGATGCGGCGTTTGGAGTCCGCCCACGCGTATGGCAATCGAGACTGTGTTGACTTCTTTGAGAGGCGGGAGCGAGCAATGGCGCAGCCGGCATTTTCATCCAGCGAAGTCTGGGTCGGATCGTGGGACATCTGGCGCGAGCAGGTTGTGGAAGTGATCCGCGCCGGCTTTCCGGAAGTCCTGCAGGACATTGCCGAAGACGATATCGATTGGGAGGCGTGGCGGCCGCTGTTCGAACGCGGTCATTCGCCCGAAGCCGCCGTGGACGACGCGTTCCTGCGCAACGTCAGTGTCTGACGCTCTCGCCGCGTGCAGTCGATTCAGATTGGCGGTGGCAGGCTGTGCAGCGCACAAACACGTTCGAGCGTCTTGCGCATCTGCGCCGTATCGGGCAGCAAGTCGCGCGAGTAGCCGCAGAACAGCGTGAACGCATGGTGGCGGCTCAGTTCATTCCATAGCTCTTCCACCTCGAGCACCGCCGCATCGAGGTTGCGCTGCGCCAGCAGGTTCACTATCTCACCGTAGACGCGCACCGGTTTGCCCCGCGCCGCCACCTGACGCAGCAGCGTGTCGAACTGGTGGTGGAATTTTTCATGATCGCAGCGTGTGCCATCGAAGAACTGCGACAACGCGGTGCTGGCGTCGACTTCTATGTAGCGATACGCCGCGATCTCCCCGCTGACGTCGATACCAAAGCTTTCCAGCCTGGCGCCTACTGCAGCGCGATGCTCGGGTGTGGCCAGCACGACGGCCGTGCCGTCCGCCTCGAGCGTCTCCCGGACGAACCAGGCCATGGCGTCAATCTGCTGTCCGTCGCTGTGAAAGAACTGTACGAAATGACCGTGTCGCATGGCGGTGTGGAAGGTGCTGCTGAGTAATAGTTGTTCCGTGCGCGTCCATGCGATCCCCCTCCGTTTCGTCGAGCATACGGCAGTCGCCACGAGGATCTGCATCCGCGATTTGCCTGACAGGGAAAACCGTGGCCGTTCAGGTGGGGTGCAGTTCGTTCAGGTTCGCCATGACGAGGGCGTCGACGCCGCGTGCAGGTGCCCGGATCGCCGGGCACTCAATGGCTTGCGGGGGATGCGGTCAGAGAGGGCGCCCAGTCGTCGATGCCTGCGAGAACCGGGTCAGCCCGAACGTGATTTCTGGAAATGATCGGTGCCCGGCAAGGCAAGGAGCTCATCCTCGAAAGCCTGCGGAACCGAGGGACAACGACGCTGCTGCGCGGCATCCGGACACCGTTGACCGATGGCCGCCTGCGTCAGCATTTCCTCGAATCAAGAGACGGGGGCAAGACCTGGGAGGAGTGGTTCGACGGCTACTCGTCGGCAGGGCTGTCGCTGCGCACGCGAAGGAAGCGAGCAAAGCGCGGCAGACCGCTGGCCGTGCGGCCGTGGAAGGCATACGTCACCAGCGTGCCGATGGCAGGCGGATGACGGCGTTGTTCGTCCGTGAATCCGCTGCCGAGACTGAATGTCCGGCCGTCCGCAGTCTGTACGCGCAAGGCGCCGAGCATGTGAGTGTATTTCCCCTTGCCCGCCAGGTACGCGATTACCCGCGCCTCCGCATCCTCGTAACGCTTGAGCTTGAGCAGATCGTCGCTGCGGCCAGCGCGATAAAGAGAGTCACCCCGATGCAGCATCAGGCCTTCAGCGCCGGCTGCAACCAAATCATCGAGCTGCTGCATGAGCTTTTCGGCGTTCGTGACACGCCATTGCGGCACGTCGCGCAGCCAGGGCGAAGAGGAAGAGCGGATGACCGACTGCAACGCGGTCAGTCGATCCGTGAACGGACGCGGATCGTCCGGCAGATCGAACACCATGTAGTGAACGCGACGCCATGCCGCGTCATCGGGAATGGCATCGCGCACTGTGGCGACAACCGTTTCAAATTCGCCGCGGCCAATCCACAACTCGCCGTCGAGCGCCACAGTCGGCCAGCCTGCGACGAACCAGGCCGGCGCCGCGATAGTCGCTCCGGAACGCGTCATCAGCACCCGTCCGTCCCAGAAGGCGCGGATGCCATCGTATTTTTCGCTGACCCAGTAGTCGTACAGATCGATGCCGGGCCGATACACATTGGCGAGCGCCAGCGACGGCGTTTCAGCCTGAACGGGATTGCTGCCGATCAGGCAGAACCACAACACGAGCCAGGCCGTGCGGGCACATGGTTTGCCCGCGGCACGATCAGTTCGCCGATCTGGCTGACTACAGGGAAAATGGCGCATGAATCACCCGTCGAAGCACGCCCGTCATTAGGCATGCGTGCAGCGGCGGTGCAGCGGCGAATTACTGCGCAGTCGACGAGAAATGCCGCGGGATCGGACTGGTCTATCCGTCCGCCTTCGGGATCGTGGTCAGCCTGAATTTCAGATCGCCCATCATCAGTACGTCGCCCTCGCGCAGCACGTGCTGCTTCACCTGCTGATCGTTGACGAAGCAGCCGTTGGTGCTGCCGGCATCCTCGACAATCACAGCGTTCGGACCGACGAGCAGGCGCGCGTGATGGCGGCTGATCATGCGCGACGGAATGAAGATATCGTTGTCGTTGGTACGGCCGATGGTCATCACGCGCCGGTTGAGCAGGATCGGCTCGCCCTCGTGATTGACCGGCTCGAGCATCCGTTCGGGCGCGGCCTCGGCAACCGGCAGGGACGCAGACGGATCGATGCGATCGACGTCGCGGCGGATGGCGGCGAGGGCCTCGGTGTGCACGGCGAGGTCCGCATTCAGCACTGCAATGTGATTGTCGCGATCAAAGACCTGCTGAGTCAGCGTCTTCACTCGCGCACGCATCTTGGTGAGCTGATCGGACATGATCGCGCGCTCTTCCTGCGTGGTACGCATCTCGGCACGCAGATCGGCTATCAGCGTGTCGCGTGCGTTGAGGGCGGATTCGAAGCCCGCCTGTTCGCGCAGCCGTGTATCGAGTTCTGCCCGCAGCGCGCTCAGCTGGGCACTGCGTTCGTTGAGCAGCTTGGTGTCGTCATTCGACACGGCCCTCAGCCGCTCTGTATTGCGCCTCGCCTCCGCCAGTGCCTGTTCGAGTTCCTGCATGGCCTGACGGGCCGCGGACAATTCCTGCTGACGCTGGGCTGCCTGGCTGGACTGGGTTTCCAGTTCCGACCACACGGTGACGGCATCGCGCCGCACCGTTTCGAGTTCACCGCTGAGCGATGCGATCTGCGTCGAGCGTTCTTCCAGCTGATCGCGCAGGGGCAGCAGGCCATTGCGCTCCTCCGTCAGTGCCTGCACCGCCTGTTGCAATTGCGCGATCTGGATCTGCAGCGCCTGCTCGCGCTGCGTGCCATCCGCGATCCGGGCGCGGGCCATTTCCAGCGCACGCGCAGTGTCGCGCTGCGCATCGGCCTGCTGCTGCAGCTGTGCGATCAGTGCATCGCGTTCTTCGGTCAGACCATGCAGCGATTGACGCAATTCGTCGATCTGCGTGAGCAGCACCTGCTGGCGCGCTTCCGCGTCGGCTGATTCCGCTCGCGCGGCTGCCAGTGCCTTCTCCGTGCTTTGCTGTGTATCGAGCAGCGTCCGACGCTCGGCCTGCAGGCTGTCGATCTGTGCCAGCGCCAGCGTCAGGCGCGAATCGCGCTCCGTTGCTTCTGCAGCAAACTTGTCCGCGGTGCTGGCGCGCTGGCGCGCTTCCGCCAGCTGTGTTTCGAGTGCAGCGCGTTCTTCGGACGCGCGCTGCAACTGTGCGCGCAGCTCATCGCGCAACTGCTCGAGCATCAGAATGCTGGCATTGCGTTGCGCGATCTGGGTGGATACGACATCGAAGGTTGCGAGCTTGGCGGCGAGGTTGCGGCCGAGCGTATCCGTCTTGCTCTGTTCCTCGGTGAGCGCGCGCTGCAACTGATCGACCTGATGTGCGCGCGTCGCCGCCAGCGCCATGGCCTCTTCGAGCGCCTGTTTCAGTCTGGCGTGTTCATCCGCAGTACTCGTGAAATTGGCTGCCGTGCGTTCGAGCTGTTGTTCGAGCGCGAGCCGGTCCTGTGCGGCACTGCTGCGCTCGTTTTCGCGAGCTGCGGAAATCTCATCGAGCTGCGACTTGTGATTCTCCGCCTGCTCGAGCAACTGATGTTGCAGCCGACGCGTGAGTTCCTGCGCAATGCCGATCTGCTCCTGCAGGCGCGCGTTGTCTGCCGCCAGCCCCTTGGTTCGTGAGTCGAGATCGGCACGATCGGCTGCCAGCGTCTGCAGACGCGTGCGTTCTTCCGTGAGCGTGGTGCGCGCGTGCTCGAGTTCCTGCTCCAGACTGGCAATGCGCTGGCGCAGCGGATCGATGCTGACTGACAGGTCTGCGCTGCCGCCCAGCAACGGCCGGGTGTGCGGATCGCGCAGTGCGGAAGGATCGGCCTCGCGCAGCGACTCGACCAGCCACGTGTCAGTGCTCGACAGCCGGTCTTCAGGCGCAAGCCCGAGCTGCGCTTCATAAGCCACCACATCCAGTTGCGGCAGCTCGTCGGTCCGCTCGAGATCCTCGGCTTCGGGTTCTATCGACATTGGATTGGCACGTCCCGCAACAGGAGAACGGGAACCTGCAGGGTACCGGACTGCAAAATGGTTGCCAGCGTGGGATAGCCTACGCAGCCCCATCGACCGGTGGCATCGGTCGTCGGTTCATGAATGGCCGTACCGGCCGGCACCATCGCAAGGGTCAGATAGAGCGCTGCACCACCGCGGTGCCATGGATCGGCTGGATGGCGGCGGACGGAACGGGAAGGGCGTCGGACCCCGGCGACACCCCCGGGTCCGGGACAGATCAGGTGGCCGGCCCGTCAGGTGCCGGATTTCAGCGTCGCGTGAGCCGCTGCGAATTCCGACTCGCTGATGAAGCCGTCACCGTCGGTGTCCAGATAGGCAAAGCGATCGATGAGGCTCTTGTAAGTGCCGGCCTCGGTACGACTGATCCGATGATCGCCATTGCGGTCCACGCTCTGGAACGTCGGTCCGGAAACGGGCTCAGTACGGTCTTCGGCCATGACGGCGGCGGCGACCGCCAGCAGGACGAACGCGCTCAGGCACGAACGAAGCATGCAGATCTCCTCGATCGGAATCGCGACGGTTGCTCCCAACGCTGCATGATCCGGGCCGGTTCCCGTGAATGCGGCGATGGTGCGCTCGTCAGCGGGGACGTGAACTACGCAAACATACGATGGCGATGGACTGGCGATCGCCTCAGAAAGTTCGCCCGATAGCTGTCGTCAGTGGCCGACAGCGGCACCGAGTTTGCGCGCCGCGGCGGCGGGGGTGAGCTTGTCGGTATCGCGATCCACGCTCAGGTTGGCGGCGCGCATGGCTTCGATCGAAATCGAGCCGACCAGCGGCTGCAAGGCACGCTTCAGCTCGTCGTCCCCGGCACGGGCCGGTGCCAGCAGGACGATGGCGTCGTAGGGCAGCAGCGCGTGACGCGGATCGTCCAGCAGGACGAGATCGTCGGCGGCGATGCGGCCATCGCTGGAGAAGGCGGGAATCACATCCACTTCGCCACTGACCACGGCTCTGTACATGAAGGTCGGTTGATATTGGCGACGGGCGGCGAAGTTCAGTCCATACGCTGAACGCAGGGCTGCCCACTCGGGACGCTCGAAGAATTCGAGGTCGCCACCCATCGTCAGTTGCGAGGACTGACGCGCCAGGTCTTCGATACTGCGAATGCCGAGCGCCTGCGCTCGCTCGCGATGCATCGCCAGCGCATAGGCGTTCTCGAATCCCAGTGTGCCCAGCACGGTGATGCCGCGCTCGTTTTCCAGCCAGTGTGTGACTTCAGCCAGCATCGCCTCGCGCGAGGGGATGTCGGTGCGATGCATGACATTGGCCCACAGGGTTCCGGAGTAGTCGACATAGACATCGATGTCGTTGCGCGACAGGGCGCGAAATGCGATGGCCGATCCCAGCCCGGTGCGCTGCACGGAACGATGCTGCCCGGCAGCCAGACGCTGCGAGATCAGCTCGGCCAGGATGTACTGCTCGGAGAAATTCTTGGCACCGATCACATAGGTGGTCGGCGCAGCCTGCAACCGCGGGATCACCGCAGCGGCAACACCCGCGAGCAGAACGATGGTGCCCGTGAGAATGCGAACCCGACTGCGCAGCGCGACGCCGGTTTCGATCAACGCCAGCATCTGATCCACCACCAGCGCCAGCAGCGCTGCGGCCGCACAGCCGAACAGCACCGAGACCCAGTTCTCCACCTGCAGTCCGGAGAAAATGTAGTTGCCGAGACTGGTCTGGCCCACGGGCGTGGACAAGGTGGCGGTGCCGATGACCCAGACCGCCGCAGTCCGCACACCCGCCATCAGCATCGGTGCTGCCAGCGGCAGTTCGATGCGCAGCAGGCGCTGTCGGTCCGTCATGCCGACGCCGCGGGCCGCTTCGATGATGGCGGGCGGCAGATTGACGATGCCGGCCACGCCGTTGCGGATGATGGGCAGCATCGAATACAGCGTCAGCGCCAGCAGTGAAGGCAGAAAGCCCAGCGCGGCGAAACCCTGGCCGAACAGGCGCTGCGACAAGGCCGAAAGCATCAGCAGCAGCGGATAGAACAATGCCAGCAGCGCCAGGCTCGGAATGGTCTGGATGGTGCTGGCGAAAGCGAGAATGGGCCAGCGCACACGCCGGCAACGCACGGCAAGAATCGTCAGCGGCAGACTGATCAGCAGACCCAGCAGCAACGCTGACGCGCTGAGCACCACGTGTTCGCCCAGATACTCGGGCAGGCGTGCCCACGCCGCGGCCCATGCGTCATTCACGGGACGGATCCCGGACTTGCATTGTCCAGCAGCGAGCGCACCCGCTCCGACTGCCGACGCGGCATGTCCATCAGCGCGCGCACATCGTCATCGGGTGGATTGCCGAGCAGGTCATGCGGCGTGCCATCGGCAACGATCACACCCTCGCGCATCACCAGAATACGATCGGCCAGCAGCACCGCTTCGAATACATCGTGAGTGACCATGAGTGTGGTGAGCTGCATGCGCTCGTGCAGGCGACGGTAGCTGGTGCCGAGCGCATCGCGCGTCAACGGATCCAGCGCGCCGAACGGTTCATCCATCAGCATGATGCCCGGTCGCGCGGCCAGTGCGCGCGCCACGCCGACGCGCTGACGCTGCCCGCCCGACAATGCGGCCGGCAGACGACTCGCGAAGTCGCGCGGCAGATCGACCATGTCGAGCAGTTCCAGCGTCCGTGTTTCGATCTGTCCGGCAGGCCAGCCGAGCAGTCGCGGCGTGATGCCGATGTTCTCGGCCACGCTCATGTGCGGGAACATGCCGATGCCCTGAAACACATAGCCGATGCGCCGGCGCAGTGCATGCGGCTCCTGCGCATCGACTCGCTCGCCTTCGACACGGATGGTGCCGCTGTCCGGCTCGATGAGCCGGTTGATCATTTTCAATGTCGTCGTCTTGCCCGACCCTGAGCTGCCCACAATGGCGATGAACGTGCCGGGAGCGACACTGAAGCTGACATTGCGGACGGCAAGACTGCCGCCGTCGAAGGATTTGCTGACTTCGGTCAGCTCGATGGCGGCAGGCACCGCCGGGGCTGATGGCGGTGCTTCGTTCGTCACGGCTCGAGGCCGATCTGCACGCCTTCGTCCGTTTCGACCTGTACGTAACGCGTGCCCACCGGACGATTGCGCCCGCTGATCACCGTGACCAGGTCTTCCAGCGGCAGGGCTTCGACATCGGCTTCCAGGCGCGAGACAAACAGATCGGCCTGGAACAGACCGTCGGATTCGAACCCCGACGTATCGACGCCGCGCGCTGCCAGTGCTTCCAGGCTTCGCTCGAATTCGGCGATATCGCGAAAACGCCTTTGCACGAAAGTGACCCCTGAGAGTCGTTCCGTCACCAGCCCGAATCGTTTCAGGGTGGCGGCCATTTCGTCATACGGGAACATGCGCAGCACGAACGACACGACCCAGGGCGGACGTTCGAGCGTACCGAGAATGCTGCGATAGGTTCGTTCGGTGACGTAACCGATCGAACCCGTCGACAGCAACACATCGGCCTTGCCCACGATGTCTGCCGCCGAAGGCGACAACGGATCGCGTTCGAGATCGGCAACCACGCCTTTGTCGATGAGCCCCACCTGGCGCGCATAGCGGATCGCAGGTGCGGACGCGTCCAGGCCGATGAAACGACCGATGCCGGTATCCGGCCACGATGCGTAGTAGTTGCAGTCGAGTTGCGCGAGTTCGTTCGATGACACCGACATCATCTCGCGCCGTGCGTAGCGCCGACGCAGCGTGCCGAACGTCACGGGAAAGCGATGCACGGCAGCGTTGATGCCATAGGAGCAGCCGATGTCGAGCACCAGGGGCTCGCGCCGCAACTGACGTGCACGGGCGGCGAGGATCTGCCGGATCACGGGCTCAGCCACGTCCGGAATCATGTAGTCGAGGGCGCCGAGCACGGAAAAATATCCGCGCGGATCGTCCATCGTGTAGATGTCGTCGAAGTTTGCCTTGGACTCGTTGATGTCCGAGAAGCGATGGGCCATGAGATGCCTCCGCGATTCTTTATGGTTGGCGGGCCGCAGAAGCCGATGGATCGGGTGCGGTGCGAACGGAACGGAGCTGAACTCATGCGGTGCGCGGCGGATGCGCGATCCATCATTCCGTTGCGCAAAGGCTAACACATCCGACGGTAATTCCCGGGGCTCATGGCCCGGTCATGACGAGATGATCACTCGCGCAGTACTCATGAGAACTTCCGTGCATATGGCACCGACGCCGCAGTGCGCATGATCAGATGACGCCTGCTGCAATGCGCAGACTCACATCGCCATCGCAGATGCGAGAAGTGTCACTCCACGCAGCGCGCCATCACTTGACGGCTTTCGCCCGTTCGATGCTCTGCACGATGATGCGCTGCGCTTCGGCGGCATCGCCCCAGCCCAGCACCTTCACCCACTTGGATTCTTCGAGATCCTTGTAGTGCTGGAAGAAGTGTTCGATCTGCTTGATGCCCAGGCCAGGCAGGTCGGTGTAATTGTTGACGTGCTGATAACGACGCGTCAGACGCGAGACAGGCACGGCCACGATCTTTTCATCGCCACCGGCTTCGTCCTGCATCTTCAGCACACCCACCGGGCGGCAGGCCATGACGGCACCGGGGAAGACGCCGCGCTGGTTGGCGATCAGCACGTCGCACGGATCGCCGTCTTCAGACAGCGTGTGCGGAATGAAACCGTAATTGCCCGGGTAGCGCATGGACGTGTACAGGAAACGATCGACCACCAGTGCACCCGAGGCCTTGTCCATCTCGTACTTGATGGGCTCGCCGCCGACCGGCACTTCCACGATGACATTGACCTCACGCGGCGGATCGCGGCCGATCGAAACTGCGTCGAGACGCATACGGACTCCTTGATTGAAACATTGCAGAGAATGCGCGCATTCTGCCACGCCAGCCGCAGACGTTCCTGCATACACTGCCATTCGCGTCGCAGGAGAATCTCATGAGTACCCCCGAGAAGGACGCCGACCTGGAACAGATGACTCGTGAACAGCTGATCGCCGAGGTCCGTCGGCTGCGCGAGGGCATCCGCGGACATCGCGATACATCGCGCCACGACCTGTGCTGGTTCCATCCGGCGCTGTGGAGCCTGCTTCCCGAGAAGACCGACCCGCTGCCGGAGGTGCCGGAATGGCCGCAATTCATGCAGGGCTGCATCCGCTACCGGCAATCGCTGGATGAGCAGCTGCCGCAGGCGCCGCGCGTCCGCAAGCGCTGGGAAGGCGAGTAGCTGGATGCGACGAACCGATTGCCGGTGAACTTCACAACGTGACGGGCGACGGGCAAAGTGCTTTTCATTGGCGCAGTCGCGGGAGTTTTGTCGTGAACATTGCCAGGAACCGTTTGCTGACCGTCGTGCTGCTGTGCGCTACCGCATTTCGTGTCCAGGCAGCAAGCGATGCCAACGCACTGCACGAGATGTTCGATGGGTACTTCGAGCGCTCGCTGCAACTTGCTCCGGCAGCCGCCACCTTCATCGGCGATCACCGCTACGACGACGTGCTGCCCAACAATATTTCCCCGGCGCGTGTGGCGCTGGCGCTCGATGTCGAACGCGCCTACCTGCAGGCGGCGCAGCAGTTCGATCCGGCGCAGCTCTCGGCTGCGGATCGACTCAGCCTGGAGATTTTCATCAGCGAGCGCCGCACCGCGCTCGAGGGCGAGCGCTTTCCGGGCGAATGGCTGCCGCTCAACCAGATGGGGAGTCTGGCCACGCTCATGCCCGTGCTCGGCTCGGCGACCAATGCGCAGCCGTTCGCAACGGTCGAGGACTATCACGAATTTCTGGCGCGCATGGACGACTATGTCGTGTGGTCGGATCAGGCCATCGTCAACATGCGCGAGGGCATCCGCCACAAGGTCGTGCAGCCGCGTGTGGTGATGGAACGGGTAATGGCACAGCTTGCCGATCTCATCGTCGACGATCCGGCGAAGAGTCTGTTCTATCAGCCGGTACTGAATTTTCCGCAGTCGTTCTCCGCCGCAGATCGCACGCGGCTGGAAAAGGACTACCGCGATGCGATCGCCCAGCGCATCACGCCCGCGTACCGGCGCCTGCACGATTTCATCCGCGATGAATATCTGCCGCAGGCGCGCACCAGCGTGGCATGGACCGACCTGCCCGACGGCGCGCAGTGGTATGCGTATCTGGTCAGGGTCAATACCACCACCGACTACACCCCCGATTACATTCATGAGCTCGGGCTGAAGGAAGTGGCGCGCATTCGCGGTGAAATGCAGCAGGTCATGAAGCAGGTGGGCTTCAAGGGCGATCTGCATGCGTTCTTCCGCTACGTGCAGGACGATCCGAAGTTCTATTTCACCGATCCGCAGGATCTGCTCAAGGCCTATCAGGGGATCAAGAAGAAGATCGACGCCGCGTTGCCGAAATTCTTCGATGACTTTCCCAGGGCGGATTATGAGGTGCGCCCCATCGAAGCCTTCCGTGCACAGTCCGCCGCCGGCGCCATGTATCAGCCGCCGTCCGCTGACGGTTCGCGCCCCGGCATCTTCTACGTCAACACATTCAACCTGAAGGCGCAGCCGAAGTTCGGCATGGAGACACTGTCCCTGCACGAGGCATCGCCGGGGCATCACTTCCAGATTTCCATCCAGCAGGAACTGGAAACGCTGCCGAAGTTCCGGCGCTTCGGCGGCAACTACGTGGCCTATGTCGAAGGCTGGGCGCTGTATGCGGAATCGATCGGCAAGGAAATGGGCATGTTCACCGATCCGTACCAGTACTACGGGCGGCTGAGCGATGAAATGCTGCGTGCGATGCGGCTGGTGGTGGATACGGGTCTGCACACACGACACTGGAGCCGCGAGAAGGCCATCGACTACATGCTCGACAATTCATCCATGGCGCGCAGCGATGTCGAAGCCGAAGTCGAACGCTACATCGCCGATCCCGCCCAGGCGCTCGGCTACAAGATCGGGCAGATCCGCATTCGCGAAATGCGCAACAAGGCCGAAGCGGCGCTCGGCTCGCACTTCAACATCAGGGAATTTCACAGCGAAATCCTCAGCGACGGCGCGTTGCCCATGGACATCCTGGAAGAGAAAATGGATCGCTGGATCGCCGCGCAGAAGAAGCGGTAGAGCGGGGGCGAATTCCACGCAGAGGTCCGGACAGCTCATACCGGGTGCAACGTCAACCGCACAGCCGGAGATGCTTCCCGAGGCTGTGCGATCTCTGTGTGAGATCCGGAATCTTCTACACCGCGTACGCGCTGCGAGTGCGCGCCGTCAGGCCGATCTCGATGCGGGCGCCCATCGGCAGACTGGCGACCCCGATGGTGGTGCGGGCGGGATAAGGCCGGGAGAACTGCGTCGCGTAGACCTCATTCATCTCGGCGAAGTCGTTCATGTCGGTGAGATACACCTGCACGTTCACCACGTCTGCCTGCGTCAGCTCCGCGGCTTCGAGCACGCGAAACAGATTGCGGAAACACTGCGCAGTCTGTTCGGCGATCGAGCCCGCGACGAGGGTACCGGTTGCGGGATCGATCGGCGTCTGACCGGAGAAGAACACCAGGCCCGCGCCTTCGACGGCGTGGGAATAGGGGCCGACAGCGGCGGCGCCGGGCGCGTTGATGGCGTTGCGGGACACGTTGCTCTTACCGGTACTGCCGATCGCGCGTCTTCAGCGGCACATTGCGGCCGAAGAAATACGACAGGCCGAGTTCGATGGTGGTGGTCTTCGGGGACTGGTCGGTCGTCGCGATACCAAGCCGGACACTGGCGCCGTCGCCGAACATCTGCGGCTGATGTTCCACCATCAGGCCGTAGGTATTGTTGTCGTACAGATCATCGCCCCACAGCGAGAGTTTCACGCTGTCGACCGGATACCAGCTCACGTTCAATGTGGTGGTCTTGAGATCGTCGCCTTCTTCCAGCTTGGTGGTCGTGTACGAGGCACCGAAAGTGAAGTCTCCGAGGTAATACTCGGCCTCGCCGCGATATGTATCGGTGGCGAGCTTGTCTTCCCGGGTGAGCGGAAAGATGGCATCGCCGTCGCAGTTCGCCTTCAGGTCAGCCGTGCCATAGGTGAACCCGACCTTGCCCAGCGTCGGACGGCGAAAGAACACGGAAGCGCTGCCGCCCAGGTTCTCGAAACTGCACGAGGGCCGGCTCCCGCCGCTGCTGTCGCCGAGCACGTCGCGTGTGCGCACGCTGGTGTCCAGATAGTTGACCTCGAGCGAGGCGCCAAAATACTTGCCGATGCCGAACGTGGCACCCAGTCCGGCGCCGAGCGTACCGCTCGAGGTACTGTCGGATGTGTCGCTGTCGATGCTCAGCACATCGAGCGTGAACTGGGTCGCTTCAACCGCGCGGTCCTGCGCCAGTGCGCCGGCACTCCACAGGGTCGCGAGTACCAGGGCGGGCAGCGAAATTCTTGGATTCATGAGGTATCGCTCTTCCACGGATTCGGTAGCCATCACGAAGCCGGCGTGGGTTGAATCACGATCTGGCTGCTGCCTGCAAGGAACAGCACGTTGCCGTCGGGGCTCGCGATCATCTTGACGCCATTGCCCGGTGCACCGACTGGTGTCACGGCAGTACCGACCGGGGTGTAATCGTCGCCGGATTTCGTGGCGGAGATGTCGAAGGTCAGGATCTTGCCGTCGGCGCTGTCATAGGTGTACGCGCGGGCGCCATCAGGCCGCGTGGTGACTGCCAGCGTGGTCGATGGCAGCTTGCCGAAGCCTGCGAGCGTCGTGTAGCTGTAAACGAGCGTGCCGTTGAGAATCATGCGGGTGGCATTGCGATCCAGCACCGGCGCAATGTCGTTCTGGTTGAGACCGATGCCGGTGGACAGGATGTTTGTCGATGACGCGGCCAGCGCATACACGACCTGAGTCGCGGTGGTGGCCGGATCGCCCTGAATCAGGATCGCGGCCGCGCCGTTGGCCGAGGCGCGCGCCGTGGCACTGATGAGCGATGAGGTGAGCTGAGTCAGCTCGTTGGTGGCCACCGCATACGCGTAGAGCCTGGAAGTGGCATTGCCGGCCGTCGTCGTGATGATGGCGCTGTTGAGATTGATGCTGGCAATGCTCTTCAACGTATCGCCGCTTGCAAGCGACGGTGCATTGACGGCGGCATCGGTGGCCAGCGTCTCCGGATTGACCGGTACCAGCTGCGTCGTGGTGATCGCCAGCAGTTTGCTGCCGTCGGTCGACAGCGCCATGTCGCGCAGATTCGCAATGCTCACGGTGGCTGGCGTTCCCCATGCACCGTTCACGTACGGATAGCGCACGATGGAGCCGCCGCCGCTGTCCGTTGCCACCAGCAGTGCGCTGCGCTGCGCGTCGTATATCAGTGAACGCACCGTCGTCACAGTCGCGGGCCACGCCAGCGTCTGCGCCGGATAGCTCACCGGATCCACCGCAATGAGGGTGGCCGTGCTCGGCACCGAACCCGCCAGGTTCTGCACTTCCACGGTGACCGGATAGCTGCCCGCTGGCAGCGCGGGATAGGTCACGCGGATTTCATTGTCGCTGACCACGGTCGTTTCCGTGGCCGCGATGTCGCCGAACTTCACGCCCTGCACGGTGAAGCCGCTGAAGCCGGCGCCGCGCAGAATCGCAGCGTCCGACACGCCGCTCACAGCGACATTCGGTGCAATGGTCGTTGCCGTCGGGGAGACCTGGTACGTCACCGTCAGGGTCTTCGATCCGCCTGCCTCCAGACGACTGCAGCTGGCGTCGGCACAGAAGTAGCCCGTGACGCCAACCGTCGAAGAGAAGATGCCGCCGCCCAGCGATGGCGGTGCACTCGGCGTAATGGTGATCCGGGCGCTATTGCCCGAGACGTCGGTGGTGACGGACTCGACGCCCTGCCCGTTGAAAATGACCGCCAGATTGGCGAGCCCGGGACTGAACGTTGCCGTGACCACCTGTGGGTCCGGCGCCGCCGCATTTGGGGACTCGGCCGCAAAGCTCACGGACTGCGTCGACAGCTCGATCTGACGGGCTTCTTTGGAATCGTCGCCGCCGCCGCTTGAGCAGGCGCAGAGCGACAGAAGCAATGCGACGCCTGCAATGCGGCGCGCACCATGGAAGTGATGCACTGGCTCTCCCTTCACAGCTTTGGCACACGCAAGTCGCGTGGCCGGTCTAATGGCGCACGGACGGCCTGGATCGGAGCCAAGGATTCTTCGTGCGCGGTGGACGGGTTCAAAAATCGCTGCGTAGTGAAGCGTAACCGGGGCGCCATGGCAAGCACCGACCAGCGGTCTTCATGCAAGGCGAACGGCGTCCTGAGCGATGCCCGCAATGTCGGCCGGGTCGCCGCCGTTCAGGTTCCGGCGAAGGGTGGATGCGAAAGAATCGCGCTTGCGAGCTGCTACTTGATCGTCATGTACCGTTCGCACCCTGGCGGCAACCTGGCCACACCGACCACCGTGGTCTTGACTGACAGTACCCGACGCATGAGCTGACGGCTGCGCTCGGTCTGGCTGGCATCGAGCGGCATGATGCGGCCGATCCGGTCGATCAGGGCCGGACGCTGTTCGCTCCAGCGTTTCGCCTGGTCGGCTGTCATGATCACGGATGCCTGGATGAACGTCGAACGTGCTCCCGGCGGCAGCGGGGCATCAGGGCCGGGATCGCTGAAGGGCTGCGAGCTCACGGCCGTCTGACAGATGGCGCGTTCCAGCTGCTCCTCTTTCGCAGGGCCCTGCTGGCTGAAGGAAAAGCCGAAGGTCTGGTAAGTGGCGCGGCTCGAATACTGTTTGCCGAACGCACTCAGGCCAGGCAGGTGTTCGGCGAAGACCAGATCCGCGATGCTCTGCGGCGTCGCGGTCGCGACGAAGTCCACCTGCATCGATACGATCTGCCCGGGTGCGCGGGCGGCGAGTGCGGCAATGTCGCCGTCGAAAGGTGTGGCGCTTCGGCAGACCGAGGCCAGACCCAGTCCTGCCACGATGCAGGCAACGCGGATTCCCATCGATGGCGACCTCTTGTCCGGTGAGCCCAGTGCGGCCGAATGAAAGCCGGTGTCACGCCGCGGCGCAATAGTGAAAGGTGACGCGATTTGGCGTCAACCGCAGGTGCGCTGCCGCGTTACTGAGATCACGGGCAGGTGCCATGGTCGCTCATCTGTTTATGTCGGATGGCTTTGTTACGCTCGGCGCTGGAGTCCGCCGGCGACATTGCAGCGGCGGTCGGGCGCGAAGGAGTCGGTTCTGGATCAGGCTCACGAGCTGGAGCGCTTTCTTGCGGGTGTCGAACGTCGTGCGTTCCGGTTCGCACGCATCGCCCTGCGCAATGACGATGACGCGCTCGATGCGGTGCAGGACGCCATGCTCAGACTGGCGCGACACTATGCTGGCCGTCCGGTTGAGCAATGGCCGCCTCTGTTTCATCGCATCCTGCAGAATCGCATTCGCGATGTGCAGCGGCGTCACCAGGTGCGCAACCGCTTCTTTGCCTGGTTGCCGGCCGTTGGCGATGACGACGAGCGAGCCGATCCCCGTGCCAGCGCTGCCGCGGAAATACCGGACGCCGTCGATCAGCTCATGGCGGGCGAGGCCATGGCGCTGCTGGAACAGCATCTCGCGCAATTGCCGCCACGCCAGCAGCAGGCATTCATGCTCCGCAATTTCGAGGGACTCGACGTGGCGCAGACGGCGAGCGCGATGGGCTGCTCGGAAGGCAGCGTGAAGACACATTATTCGCGCGCGGTGCACACACTGCGTGGGAAGTTGGGAGACGCATGGTGAACGACGGCAACGATCCGACCGGGTTCGAGCGACGCAGCAAGGCGGTGTTCGAGGCGAGCGTCGATGGTCTGAGCGGCGACATCCGCTCGCGTCTTGCCCGCGCGCGACATCGTGCGGTGGCTGAAGTGCGCTCGACACGGGCACCAATGGCGCGCCGTTTCTGGATGCCGGCGGCAGGCCTCGGTGCCGCGGCGCTGGCTGCAATTCTGTTTGCTCTGCCCATGTCACATCGTGAACGCGCACTGCCCGCACCGGTCGCTTCGGCAGAGGACATGGCCATGCTGCTCAACAGCGAGGACCTCGACATGATCGAGAACATGGACTTCTATTCGTGGATGGACAGCGAGGCGGCCATGGAGGTGAGCGGCGATGTGCGCTCCTGAAATCAGCGACATGTCGCGCGATGCATCAGTGAAGTTCGCGCTGGGCGGACTCGCGCTCGTGGTCATGCCGGTCTTCGCCGCCGACACCGAAGCGCTCGATGAGGAATTTCTGGAGTATCTCGCCGAGTTCGATCGCGATGACTGGTCCTGGTTCGATGCGCATCAGGATGACCCGGACGCTCGCAAGCCCGCACCGCAAAAACCCGCAACGACATCCGCAGACAAGGAGCATCAGCCATGAACGTCATGCGACGCCAGTTGTTGTTGCTGCTGGTCGGCACCGGGCTGGCCGCGGGCGTGCTGGCCCAGACGCCGGTTGCCGAAGAGTCGGCGGGAGTGACATGGAACGAACTGAGTCCGCAGCAACAGCAGGTGTTGAAGAATTTCCAGCAGCAGTGGGCCACATTGCCGCCTGAACGCCAGCGTCGCCTGTCGCAGGGCGCGGCGCGCTGGTCGGATCTCACACCCGAACAGAAACAGCAGGCGCGGGCGCGTTTCAGAAAATGGCAGCAGCTCCCGGAGGAACGCCGTGCCGTGATTCGCGAACGCTATCGCGAATTCCGGTCGTTACCGCCCGAAGAACGTGAGCGCCTGCGCCGCAACTTCCAGCGCTTTCAGCAACTGTCGCCCGAGCAGCGCGAACGATTGCGCGAACGATGGCGTGCTGCCACGCCCGAACAACGCGAGAGAATTCTTGAGCGTCTGAAGCAACGGCGCGCCAACGACGCCCAGAATGCTGATTGAGGGGCGCAGATCGCAACGACCGGATTCGTTCAGCGCTGCACGAACCTGACTGCGGTGAATTCAGCACCCGACAACGCCGCCTGCAGGGCCGCATCCGCGGCGGCCACATCGATGCAGCACTTCGCGTACCAGTCGGCGTTGTAGTAACTGTGTGAATAGCGCTCGCCGCTGTCGCACAGAATCGTCACGATGGAGCCGCGCTCGCCCGCAGCGCGCATGCGTCGTGCGACCTCGAGCACACCGATGAAATTCGTGCCGGTCGAACCGCCGACCCGGCGACCCAGTCGCTGCGACACGTAACGCATGGCAGCGAGACTGAGCGCATCCGGAACCTTCACCATCGCATCCACGCAGCCGGGAATGAAACTGGCCTCGACGCGTGGGCGGCCGATGCCTTCGATGCGGGAGCTGTCGGGCAATCCGAGATCGTGTGCCGCATTGCCGGCGAGAACGCTGCGATAGAAATCGAAGAACACGGAGCGCTCCGGATCTGCGCACAGCACGCGTGTGCGATGCCGGCGATAGCGCACGTAACGGCCCAGTGTCGCCGTCGTGCCGCCGGTACCCGCGCCACACACGATCCAGGCAGGAACCGGATGCGGCTCTTCCGACATCTGTTTGAAAATGGATTCGGCGATGTTGTTGTTCGCACGCCAGTCCGTCGCGCGTTCAGCGTACGTGAACTGATCCATGAAATGTCCGCCGGTCTGTTTGGCCAGCTGGGCGGCTTCCACATAGATCTGCATGGGATCGTCGACCAGATGACAGCGACCGCCGTGGAACTCGATGGCCGCAATCTTCTCCGGCGATGTCGAGGCCGGCATCACGGCGATGAAAGGCAGACCGAGCAGCTGGGCGAAATAAGCTTCCGACACTGCCGTGGAACCGCTCGATGCCTCGATCACCGTGCTGTTCTCATGCAGCCAGCCATTCGCCAGCGAATAAAGAAACAGCGAACGTGCCAGCCGATGCTTGAGACTGCCGGTCGGATGCACCGACTCGTCCTTGAAATACACATCGATCCCGGCAAAGCCGGGCAGCGGCAACGGAATCAGATGCGTATCGGCCGAGCGGTTGAAATCCGCTTCGATGCGCTGGATGGCTGCGTGACAGAACATGGAGACGTGATGGA
The DNA here is from genome assembly GCA_035761425.1 of Povalibacter sp. GTDB lineage: Bacteria > Pseudomonadota > Gammaproteobacteria > Steroidobacterales > Steroidobacteraceae > Steroidobacter. The sequence continues at coordinate 253 of DASTRD010000084.1, read as the reverse complement.
GGTGATCAAGGTGAGGGAAGTGATGGAGGCGATGGAAAGTGAGGTCGGGGCGAGCCTACTCCTGCGGCTGTCGTGACGGGTAGAGGGGACAGCCGGGGGTGGACGGAAGTGACGTTGGTGACGAGAGTGGCGAACACAGTTTCCGGCCTTCATCACTATCGCGGCCACTGCGATCTCAATGGCTGCGAGCCTCGACCCGGTCGCGGCACGTCGGACCGCACGAATCTCGTCACTTTCGTCACTGACGACAACT
>DASTRD010000083.1:0-7102 GCA_035761425.1 Povalibacter sp. | reverse complement strand
TCCGCTGTGGCGTATGCTCAGCGCACACGCCGCGGGCGGACGTATCAGCACCGGATCATTGAAGCGAGGTCATGCGATGAAAACCAGGGCCGCAGTCGCCTATGCAGCGGGCAAGCCGCTTGAAGTCACCACTGTCGATCTGGACGGGCCGCGTGCCGGTGAAGTGCTGGTGGAAATCCGGGCGACCGGAATCTGCCACACCGATGAGTTCACGCGCTCGGGTGCGGACCCCGAAGGCCTGTTTCCGGTGATCTTCGGCCACGAGGGTGCCGGTGTCGTCGTGGATGTCGGCGCGGGCGTGACTTCAGTGAAGAAAGGCGATCACGTGATTCCGCTGTACACGCCCGAATGCCGGCAGTGCAAGTCCTGTCTGTCGCGCAAGACCAATCTGTGTACTGCGATTCGTGCGACGCAGGGCAGGGGTGTCATGCCCGACGGCAGCAGCCGCTTTTCCATCGGCAAGGACATGATTCATCACTACATGGGCTGCTCCACATTCTCGAACTACACGGTGCTGCCGGAAATCGCCGTGGCCAGGGTTCGTGAAGACGCGCCATTCGACAAGATCTGTTACATCGGCTGCGGTGTGACCACCGGCATTGGTGCCGTCATCAACACTGCGAAAGTGGAGGCGGGCGCCAATGTTGTGGTTTTCGGACTGGGCGGGATCGGTCTGAATGTCATTCAGGGTGCGCGGATGGTCGGCGCCAACAAGATCATCGGCGTCGATCTGAATCCGCGCCGCAAGGCGCTGGCCGGGAAATTCGGCATGACGCATTTCGTGAATCCGCGCGAAGTGGGCGGCGACCTGGTGGCGCATCTGGTCGAACTGACCGATGGCGGGGCCGATTACAGCTTCGAATGCGTGGGAAACGTGGACCTCATGCGTCAGGCGCTCGAATGCTGTCACCGCGGCTGGGGCGTCTCGGTGATCATAGGCGTGGCCGGATCAGGGCAGGAAATCAGGACGCGACCGTTTCAGCTCGTGACCGGGCGGGTCTGGAAGGGCACGGCATTCGGTGGCGCGCGCGGTCGCACCGATGTTCCGCAAATCGTCGACTGGTACATGGACGGCAAGATCAACATCGACGATCTGATCACGCATACGCTGCCGCTGGAGCGTATCAACGAGTCGTTCGATCTGATGCACCGTGGCGAGTCGATCCGCAGCGTAGTTGTCTACTGAGGCTCGGGCGTCACACGGTCGTTCGACGGCGCAGCGAAGGTTTGTTGGCCCGTGACTTGTGGCGTGCAGCGGCGATCAGATCCATGACCTCGTGGATGATCTTTTCCATGATCTCGCCGGCACGCTGCGAGTCGCGCGCTTCGATGGCGTCGAGCACCTTGCGATGTTCGTTGACGTCCGCGAGTTCAACGCCCTTGTACTGATTGGTGAACTGGATCGAGGTGCGCAGCGCGGCGTCGATCACACCTTCGAGCCTTGCGTAGAAACGATTTCCGGTGGCACCCAGCACGGCCACATGAAAGGCGATGTCGGATTCCAGCGGATCGTCCTCACCGCGTGCGGCAGCACGCATGCGTTCAATGGCATTGCGGATCTCGGCAAGTCCCGCCGGCGTTGCCTTGGCAGCGGCCAGCATGGCCGCGGTCGGTTCGACGGCGAGCCGGATCTCGGTGAACTGAGCGAGCAGTTCGAGTGAGAACTTGCGCTCGAGCAGCCAGCGCAGCACGTCGGGATCGAGCAGATTCCACATCGACTCATCCTGCACGGAAGTGCCATGACGCGGACGGGAAACCAGCAGTCCCTTGGCAGTCAGCATTTTCACGGCCTCCCGCAGTACGCTGCGACTGGCGCCGAGCTGTCTGCACAGCTCGGCTTCGATCGGAAATGGATTGTCGTCGGTGTACCTGCCGGTGACGATCGCCGCGCCGAGCTGATTCACGATGGCGGTCGTGACGTTCTCTCCCGGACGCAGCAGCGTCATTACCAGAATCTCCAGTACAGGAATGTCAGGATCGCGACCACGATCACGGCCGCGAGATTGAAACCGCCGCTGGTGCGGTAGTCGATGTTCTTCAGTTCGACGCGCAACGCGGCGGTGCTCTTTGCCTGCAACAGCGAGATGACGATGGCCGCGGCGAAGCACGCGAGGAAGACATAGCCCACGCGGTTCATGAACGGGATGCCCGGCAGCCATTTCCAGAAAACGACCGACAGCACGAATGAGCCGATGGCCGCAGTCATCGCCGCCGCCGCGGTGGTGCGTTCCCAGAACATGCCGAGCAGGAAGATCACGCAGATCCCCGGTGTGAAGAAGCCGGTGAATTCCTGGATGTACTGGAAGGCCTGGTCGAAGCTGCCGAGCAGAGGCCGGGCACTCAGAATGGCAATGATGAGTCCGGTCATCGCGGCGATACGTCCCACCGTCACCAGTTTGCGCTGCGAGGTTTCCGGCCGCAGCGAGCGATACAGATCCATCGTGAAGATGGTCGCGATCGAGTTGATCTTGGAACCGAGCGATGCAATGACGGCAGCAATCAGTGCGGCGAACACCAGGCCGAGAATGCCGGTCGGCAGCAGGCGCATGAGGCTGGGATAAGCCTCATCGGGCCGGGCGAGATCCGGGGCGAGCACCAGTGCCGCGATGCCGGGCAACACGATGATCAGCGGCATCAGCAGTTTGAGGAAGGCTGCAAGCACGATGCCCTTCTGCGCTTCACCGACGCTCTTCGCCGCGAGTGCGCGCTGAATGATGTACTGGTTGAAGCCCCAGTACGACACGTTCATCACCCACATGCCGCCCAGCAGCACCGACAGGCCCGGCAGATCCTTGTAGTTCGGATTGTCGCTGGCAAGAATCATGTCGAACTTCCCGGGGAACTGCGTCAGCAGCATGCTGAATCCGGCAGCAACGCCGGCTCCGTCGGAAATCTTGTTGAGCGCGATGAAGCTGATCAGCAAGCCGCCCAGCACGAGCAGCGATACCTGGATCACGTCGGTGAGCGCGACCGCTTTCAAGCCTCCGTAGAGCGCATACGCACCGGCGAAGACACCGATCGCGATCAGCGCCGTCTGGATTTCCATCCCGGTGACCGTGTGCACGGCGGTGGCGCCCAGCCACAGAATGGAAGTGAGATTCACGAATACGTACACGCCCAGCCAGAACACGGCCATGACATTGCGAACCGCGGGGCTGTAACGTTTCTCGAGGAACTCCGGCATGGTGTAGATGCCGTTCTTCAGAAAGATGGGCAGGAAATACTTGCCGACGATGATCAGCGTGAGCGCCGCCATCCATTCGTACGACGCGATACCCAGTCCGATCACATAACCGGAACCGGACATGCCGATGATCTGCTCGGCGGAAATGTTCGCTGCGATGAGCGAAGTGCCGATGGCCCACCACGGCAGCGCACGGCTTGCGAGAAAGTAGTCGGTGGCATTCTTTTCGTGCTCGCCTTTCTCGCGTGAGACCCACTGGGCAAGAATGAAAATGCCGATGGCGTAGATCGCGACGATGGCGATGTCGATGCTGGACAGAGTCACGGCTATCCCCCTTCTGGTGCAGAGTTTTTCTTCAGGCGTTGTTATTCGGTGCCGGCCGTGGCAGCGGTCCAGGCGGAAACGATGCGGTGAGCGCGTTCGGCAACCTCAGCAGTCGCACAGGCGGGCTTGAATATGTCGGAGCCGAAGCCGAATCCCGCCGCACCGGCCGCGAGCCATGCCGCAATGTCCGCAGCGCCGACGCCACCGACGGGGTACATGCGCGCGTCGGCTGGCAACACGTCGCGCAGCGCCTTGAGGTGACCTGCTCCGTACGTGGCTGCGGGAAACAGCTTGAGATGGCGTGCGCCGGCGCGAATGGCAGCAAAGGCTTCGGTTGCCGTGGCGATGCCGGGCATCACGATCATGTTCAGTTTCAGTGCGGCGGCAATGACGGCTGGTTCGCAGTTGGGTGACACGATCAGCCGCCCGCCGGCATCGTGCGTGCGCTGCACATCCTCGACGCTCAGCACGGTCCCCGCACCGCACAGGCAGCGATCGCCGAACAGTTCAGTGAGCTTGCGGATGCTGACGTACGGCTCCGGTGAATTCAGCGGCACTTCGATGCTGCGAATGCCCGCAGCGAAAATGGCCTCACCGACTTCGATGGCGCGCGAGGGCAGCAACCCACGCAGAATGGCAACCAGCGGCAGAGATTCGAGCAGAGACTCAGGCGACATCCATTCGTTCCTTGCCGAAGCGGTATTGATAGAGGCGGGTCAGACCGGCCAGCGCAGCGTGCGCGCCGTCGATCGTTGCGCAGGACGCGCCGAACGCGCTCAGCGCCCGGGAATGCAACTGCATGAGGTGCGGCGTGCCGACGATCACGACGCGCGCTGTTTCCCGTATCACGTCTGCGAACAGCGCAAGTGCGGCTGCCACGTCCTGACCGATCAGCAGACCGGAAAGAAAATGCGGCGCATCAGCGGCGGACAACTCATTGCCGAGCTGACGACTGCGGCATTCAAAGAGCAGATGCGCGAGCGCGGACTGCGGGTACTGCCTTACATGATCGAGTGCGCGACCGAATGCAGCGGCGGCATCCACGTCGCCCTCGCGCGCGCGTACCAGCACGCTGTGCTGTTTGATCAGAGCAAAGAGTTCGCCGGTGGCGGCGGTGAGAAACTCGCGCACGACGCCGTCGTTCAGTACCACCCACTTCGTGTGTGTTCCGGGCAGGCACAACAGATGGCGACCCTGCGAGAGCGACGGCTCGAGATCGATGGCACCGAGAATCTGCGTTTCCTCGCCGCGCATGACATCGGGAGCGTCATGTCGATTGCGACACGTCAGGCCGGGCGCGATCAGCACCCTGTGCCCGGCAATTGCAGCCATCGATTGCGCGATGGTGGCGGGTTGCGCCGGGCAGGAAACATAGGGGACGTTCAGCCATCCCAGGGTCGATCCGACCATCCCGCACAGCACAGTCGGCAGATCCGGCTGGCGCGTGGCCCACGGCGCGATGAGTTGAGCAAAGAGGATCGGGAACTCGCCGTCGATCTGACCGATGCCGGGGCCGCTCGTCGTTTCGAGCACCGTGCCGTCGGCAGCGCACAGCGAAAGGCGCAGATGCGTCGTCCCCCAGTCGCCAGCAATGAATGCGGCGGTTCCCAAGCGTCCCCCGGCAGCGTACGAATAGTGCGCCCTGCCGGCACGGCGGCGGGGCTTAAATATGATAATTCGCGGCCGGACAAATACAAAACCCAATTGGGTTAATCGGCCCGGGAAACTGCCTCAGTGCATGATTACAGCCAGCACGAGCAGCAGCAGCGTGAGTCCCTGAAGACCAACACGCGTCCACATCAGCGGCGTACTGAATTCGCGGTCAGCCGCGCCGCCGCCGGCCATGGTCAGAACGCCCAGGAACATGGTGGCCACCGTCGCCGCCAGCGCCAGTACGATGACGATCGTAAGCAGATCCATGGGAAGGCTCCTGCGTTACCTGTGACCCGGCGACTATAGAACCACCGGCACATGAAGGGATGCAGGGAAATCCGGCGGGTGCCGAAACGGCGGTCGCGGGCGACGTGGCATCATTGCCCGAATGCCTCGCCGCTTCGCATCACGTCCACGTCGTTCCCGCAAACGTCGCTTCAGGCTGCCACGCTTCTGGCCCAACGCCGGTCAGCGCAAACGCTGGTGGCGCCGCTATCGCCGTGCACCGCTGAGCATGCAGGTCGTCGCAGGCGTCGCTGCTGCGATTGCGCTGTGGCTGGCTGCGAATGGCATCTACCAGGTCGTGCGCAAGCCCACCGAGCTGTTCTTCCCGGTGAGCGGCGTGCTCTACAAGTCTCCCCGGGAAACCTGGCGCGAGTACGGGCCGATTTTCCGCCGTCATTCCACGGGCACGATCTCACCGGAATTTCTGGCGGCGCTGGCGCAGGTGGAGGGTTCGGGCAATCCCATCGTACGGACATACTGGCGCTGGTCGTGGTCGGCGAAACCATTCGAGGTCTATCGACCCGCCTCCAGTGCAGTCGGCATGTATCAGATCACGGATGGCACCTTCGATGAGGCGCGTCGCCTGTGCATCCACGACCACCGCGTTGTCGCCGACGGTGCGTGGAATGACTGGCATTCCTGCTGGTTCAACTGGACGTACATGCGGGTGATTCCGAGCCACGCCGTGGAAATGACGGCGGCGTATCTGGACAGCCGTGTGGCGATGGCCCTGCAACGCGCAGGTATCCGCAACGCCACGCGCTCCCAGAAAGAGAATCTTGCTGCGGTGATTCATCTGTGCGGTGCGGGTGCCGGCGCCATCTACGCAGCGCACGGACTGCGCGCTGCGCCGGGCCAGCGCTGCGGCGATCACACCGTGAGTGTCTACATCAATCGTGTGAATGGACTGAAACGCATCTTCGGCGGATATGCCGACCGCGAAGGCTGACACGACCTCTCACACGCAGATCACAGGTGAAGGTGGAAGCGCGTGGCGAACTCCCCGGCGCTTTCGCAATGTCCCGCTTCCGGTCAGAATTCACGCGGGGATGGTCGAACGATACGAACAATGACTCACGACGCCAGCGTGCCGGCCAATTCGCCGCGCCGCGTTCTGTTTGCCAGCATGATTGGCACCACGATCGAGTTCTTCGATTTTTATATTTATGCAACGGCCGCGGTGCTGGTATTTCCAGCGCTGTTCTTTCCGGCGGGCGATCGAACGTCGGCGACATTGCAGTCGCTTGCAACCTTCGCGCTCGCATTTTTTGCGCGGCCCGTCGGTTCCGCCCTGTTCGGGCATTTCGGCGATCGCATCGGTCGCAAGGCGACGCTGGTGGCGGCGTTGCTGACCATGGGGCTGTCGACGGTGTTCATCGGTCTGCTGCCCACCTACGCATCCATCGGTGTGTGGGCGCCATTGCTGTTGGCGATGTGCCGGCTCGGGCAGGGCCTGGGGCTTGGCGGCGAGTGGGGCGGGGCAGTGCTGCTCGCCACGGAAAATGCGCCGCCCGGCAAGCGCGCGTGGTACGGGATGTTTCCGCAGCTCGGGGCGCCGGTCGGGTTCATCTGTTCGACGGGCGTGTTTCTGCTGTTGGGGGCAGTACTCACGGACGATCAGTTCTTTCGCTGGGGCTGGCGTATTCCCTTCATTGC
>DASTRD010000082.1:0-2659 GCA_035761425.1 Povalibacter sp. | reverse complement strand
CTCACGGACGCACGCCGGATGAGATCTTCGGTCAGGGCCAGGGTCGCGGAGTCGGTGCGGGCGGTCGTGCTGGTCATTGAATGTTGGTCGCAGGCGGGAAACCGTGGCGGGGGGCGACTTATAACCAACGGCCGTCACAGGGGCAAGCCATCGGCAGTCCTTCATGAGAAGGAGCGCTGCAGGTACTCGCCGCGACCCGTTGCGGCCTGCTGTAACGCGATTGTCACACGAGCGGCTCAGACTGCGCGGCATCGGTTGGTGTCGACGGCGCGCAGTCCTATGTCAAAGAGGATCCGCATCCGGCATTTGCGGTGCCAGCGCGGGCGATATCGTTGCTGTCGCGGGCAGTGCCCAATACGGCGGCCGGTGTCAACCGTCGCATGTCGTGGGGCGAATCAGTAAAGTTCGCTCCGGCGCAAGTCTGGAATGCTGGATCAATGCGCGACTTCTTCCCGCCGGCACGGCAGCTGCGCATCGGCCGGCACGACACTGAAGGGTTCACTTTTTGACTCAGACCACAGCCATATCCGACCTCTCGCGACGGCTGCGGTATCGAAAGCTTCGCGACCGGATCGTGGAGTCGCTGTTGCTCGGTGCTGGCCTCGTGGCCGTGTTCACAACGATCGCCATCGTGGTGATTCTGGTCTACGAATCGAGCACGTTCTTCCAGCACGTGTCGATCAAGGAGTTCCTGACCGACACGATGTGGACGCCGCTGTTTGCGGATGCTCACTACGGCATCCTGCCGCTCGTCGCCGGTACGCTCACCACGACCATCGTGGCGCTGCTGGTGGCAGTTCCGATGGGAACTGTCATCGCAATCTATCTGAGCGAGTTCGCTCCGCATCAGGTGCGTGAGACCATCAAGCCAGTGCTCGAATTGCTGGGTGCAGTTCCCACAGTGGTGTACGGCTACTTCGCATTGACGATGGTTACGCCGTTTTTGCAGATCTTCATGCCCGAATTGCCGGGCTTCAACATGCTGAGTGCCGGCCTGGTCATCGGCCTGATGATCGTTCCATACGTAAGTTCGGTGAGCGAAGACGCAATGCGTGCGGTGCCGCGTTACATGCGCGAAGGTTCGTATGCGATGGGCGCAACGCGTTTTCAGACGGCACTGCGAGTCGTAGTGCCCGGCGCATTCTCCGGCCTGGCGGCCGCATTCATTCTCGGGATCTCCCGCGCAGTGGGCGAGACGATGGTCGTTGCCGTGGCCGCGGGCATGCAGCCCAATCTCACATTCGACCCACGCGAGCCGGCGGAGACCATTACTGCGTACATCGTGCAGGTCAGCCTCGGCGATCTGCCTCACGGCAGCATCGGCTACCAGAGCATTTTTGCAGCCGGCCTGGTGCTGATGCTGATCACGCTGGTCTTCAACGTGATCGGCTTCTCGCTGACGCGCCGCTTCCGGGAGGCTTACTGATGACTGCGGTTGCCGACCGTCGCGAGGTCCAGCTGTTGCGAGCGGGACTGAGCCGTCGGAAGATGCTCGATCAGTTGTTCGTGGTTGTCGGCTTGATCGTGATGCTGGCTTGTCTGGCGATCCTCGCCGTGCTGTTCATCGATCTGGTTCGCGATGGCTGGTCACGTTTCCACCCGGACTTCTTTACCCACTTCGCTTCGCGCCACGCGGAACGGGCCGGCATTCTCGCTGCATGGGTGGGTACCTCGCTGGTCATGCTCGTCACCGCGGTCTGTGCAGTGCCGGTGGGTGTCGCGGCTGCCATTTATCTGGAGGAGTACGCACCGAAGAACTGGTTCACCGCGATCATCGAGATCAACGTGACCAATCTGGCCGGCGTGCCGTCGATCGTGTACGGCCTGCTGGCACTGGGGCTGTTCGTCTATCAGTTCGATCTGGGGCAGAGCATTGCAGCAGCCGGTCTGACGCTCGCACTGCTGATCCTGCCGATCGTCATCGTTGCGACACGCGAGGCCATTCGCGCCGTTCCCAATGCGATTCGCGAAGCCGCGTACGGCCTGGGTGCGACTCGCTGGGAAGTGACCAAGGATCATGTGCTGCCGTACTCCACCGGCGGCGTGCTGACCGGCATGATCCTGGGACTGTCGCGCGCGATAGGGGAGACTGCGCCCATCATCACCATCGGGGCGCTCAGCTTCATTGCGTTCCTGCCGCAATCGCCGTTCACCGGCGAGTTTCCCTTCATCTCGTTTCAATGGCTGCGCGATCCGTTCACCGTCATGCCCATTCAGATGTTCAACTGGGTATCGCGCCCCGATCAGGCGTTCCAGTCGAACGCGGCCGCTGCCGGCGCGATTCTGCTGGCGATGACGCTGCTGATGAACGCCATCGCCATCTGGATCCGTTACCGCTTCCGCAAGAAGATCAATTGGTAGAGGTTATGGCTATGCAAGCGACCGGGCCGACCAGCAGCTCCGCGAATGCAACGCCCGCACTGGAGACTCCTTTGCAGAATGACGCATCCGGGCGTACCGCCCAAGAGAATTCCGGCAGGCCGACGCTCGCACCGCGCGTATCGATTGCGGTCGACGATACACGCAAGGTGCGTGCGCTGGACGTCAAGGCGGCCGTGGACAATCTGAATTTCTATTACGGCGAGCACCGGGCGCTGAAGAATCTGACCATTCCGATTGCCGATCGCCAGGTCACCGCATTGATCGGTCCGTCCGGATG
>DASTRD010000081.1:0-6736 GCA_035761425.1 Povalibacter sp. | reverse complement strand
GCCTCGGACAGCGATGCTTTGACGCCCATGAGCTGCGCCGGCTTCAGGCCCATGCGCCGGCAGATGCCGAGCGTGAGGTCGGCGCGGTTCAGCGTGTAGATGTGGAACTCGTTGATGCCGGACGTTTGCAGCGCGCGCATCTGCTCGGTCGCCACCATCGCGGCCACCAGGCGGCGCGTGTCGGGATCCTCGTCCAGGCCTTCGAACAGGTCGGCCAGCCAGTCCGGCACGCTGGCGCCGCAGGTCTTCGCCATGCGCTGGAGCTGCGGAAAGCGCGTGATCGGCAGGATGCCGGGCACGATGGACGCATTGATGCTGGCCGCTGCGCACTGATCCCGGAATCGCAGGAACCGTTCGGTATCGAAAAAGAACTGCGTGATGGCACGGTCGGCGCCCGCGTCGATCTTCGCCTTGAGATTGTCGAGATCGAATGGCGCGTTGGGCGCTTCGGGATGCACTTCCGGATATGCGGCCACGGAGATTTCGAAATCGCCCACGCGCCGCAGTCCTTTGACCAGATCGACCGCGTACGCAAATCCACCGGGATGCGGCACGTAGCGAGTCGTGCCCTGGGGCGGATCGCCACGCAGAGCGACGATGTGCCGGATCCCGTGATTCCAGTAGTTGCGGGCAATGTCGAGGATTTCTTCCTGCGGCGCGCCCACGCAGGTCAGATGCGGTGCTGCGGTAAGCGATGTCGTGCCCTGAATCTTCGTGACGATGTTGTGGGTGCGCGAACGGGTGGATCCATCTGCACCGTAAGTCACAGAGACAAAACGCGGCTGCAGCGGAGTGAGACGCTGTATCGATTCCCACAGTGTCCTTTCCATCTGCTCGTCCTTGGGCGGAAAGAACTCGAACGACACCGTGGGACGACCCCGGAGACCGGTCATCGCGTTGCCGATCCGATCCTTGATCTGTTCTGCAGTCATGAAAATGCCTCTGTCATGAAATCGCGAGCGACGATCACGCCGCGGCCGTGGCCGGCGATATGCGCCGCGCCAGCGCGACCACGAGCAAGCCGTGCTCGGTATCGAGGGGATGAATGCGATCGCATTCGAGTCCGGCCTGCGCGAACCAGGCGCGCAGGGTGGCGAGCGGATTGGTCTGCGGATCTTCGGAGCGTTCGCTCAGGCGGTCGAACTCCTCGATGACCGCCAGCCGCCCGCCCGGCCTCAGCGTGCGGGCAATCTCCGCCAGGGCTGCGGCCGGCTGCGCGGACTGCGCGAGTACCCGATCGATGGTGGCCGTATCGAAGGACGGTGCCGCGAACGGCAGGTTGTACATGTCACCGTGGTGAAGTTCGCAATGCGACAGGCCGGCGCTGTGCACGTTCGATCGTGCGACGCGCAGCGCTTCACTGGAGATGTCGACACCCACTGCGCGGCTCGCCTGTGCACCCAGCAGACCGAGCAGATGGCCGCTGCCCGTGCCGATATCGAGCAGCGCGCCGACGGGTTGGTCGCTCAGCGAGTCGAGCAGGATGCGATCGACATCCGCGGGCAACGCCGGCGGCGCGACGGCCGCCTGCTGTCGCTGCACCATGACGGCACCAAGGCGACGGCGATCACGTTGCAGCACATCGTCTTGCGCATCCAGCAGGGCGAGCAGCTGACTCACCAGTTCTCGCTTCGGACCCGACGACGGCGTGCGGTAATAGACCCAGTTCTGTTCCCGGAAACGATCGAGCAGACCGGCGTCGGTCAGCACCTTGAGGTGTCGGGAAATACGCGGTTGGCTCTGACCCAGGATTTCGCAGATCTCACCCACCGTCAGCTCGCCACGGGCAAGCAACGCCAGCAGCCGCAACCGTGTCGGTTCAGCGGCAGCCCTCAGGGCAGCCAGGGTCGGCAGGAAAGGCTCAGCCATCCGTTTAAATACATAAGGAAATGTTTATACGGAGGCCACGATACGAGGCAAATACGCGTAGTACAAGGCGCCTGCTGGTTCATGTGGCGCTGCTTTCCAGTTAATGCTGCAGCCAGTTTCATCGCTGGCCTTTGAGGAATTTACTCTAACTTATTGTTTATTTTGACTAGTGCACCGTGGCGCCCGCACCCGCCTGATGACTGGCGGCGAAGATCTGCTCGACGTCCACCGCATCGAACTGGTAGGCCCGATTACAGAAGTCGCAGCGCACCTCGACGTTGCCGCGCTCGGCCAGCACCGACCGGATCTCGTCGGAACCGACCCCCCGCAACATTCCCACTACCCGGTCGCGTGAGCAGCGGCAGCGGAAGAACACCGGTGCAGACTCGAACATCCGTACGTCGTCCTCGGCGAAGAGGCGCTGAAGGATTTCCCGGTCAGTGAGATTGCGCAGTTCTTCGCGGCTGAGCGTGTCAGCCAGCAACTGCACGCGGTTCCATGCATCGTCGAAGTCGTCGGCGCCCACTTCCTTCTGCCCCTCTCCTGTGCGCCCGGCCACGCTGTCGTCCGACAGCCGCTGCAGGAGCATGCCCGACACTCCACCTTCATCGGCATACAGCCACAGCCGCGTGGGCAGCTGCTCGGAGTTCTCGAAGTATTTCTGCAGGCAGGTCGACAGCTGCTCGTCATGCAGAGGCACGATGCCCTGGTAGCGTTGCGACAGATCCTCGTTTTCCAGAGTGACCGTCAGGCGGCCCTCCGCACCTGAGAGCACCTGCAGATTGCTGGTCTCGATTTCCCCGGCATCGTTGTAACGGGCAACACCGCGCACAGCCAGATCGCTCGTACATTGCGCCAGCAGCAGATGCATGGGTCCGCTGCCCTGCAATTGCAGGCTCAGGGAACCGTCGAATTTCAGCGTCGCCGACAACAGCACGGAAGCAGCCAGCGCTTCGCCCAGCGTCCTGCGTACCGGTTCGGGATAGTCGCGATGCTCCAGCAATGCACGCCAGGATGCGTTCAGATGAACGATGTGACCCCGGATGGGATAGTGCTCGAACAGAAAACGATGCAGACAATCGCGATCGGGCATGGAAACGGCCAACAGGTTGGGCTGGCTCAGGGCCAGGGATTTGGGAATCAGCGACTCACTATGGGGGCTGGCGCGATTCAATCCAACCCTGAGTGCGCACCAGCTACACGTCCGCCCACATCCGCAGGAGATTGTGATAAGTACCGGTGAGCTGCAGGACTGCGCCTGCGTCGGCATTCGCGCGCCGCAGGGATTCGATCGCCGTGTCCATCTCGAACAGCAGACGCCGCTGCGTGTCATTGCGAACCATGCTCTGAACCCAGAAGAACGACGCAAGTCTGGCACCGCGCGTTACCGGCGTGACTTTGTGCAGACTGCTGGATGGATACACGATGAGATCGCCGGCGGGCAGCCTGACCTCGTGTTCCCCGTACGTATCGCTGACCACGAGGTCGCCGCCCTCGTATTCGTCGGGCTCGTTGAGGAACAGCGTGCAGGAAACGTCAGAACGCAATTGCTCGCCTCCGCCCAACCGCATGACGGCACCGTCGATGTGAAAGCCGTATTCCCCGCCACCCGCGTAGCGATTGAAACGCGGCGGCAGGATCTTCAGAGGCAATGCGGCCGCAAAGAACAATGCACTGCGTTCCAGTGCTGCGAGAATCACCTTGCCGAGTTCGGCCTTCAACGGCGCAGCATCCGGCAGTTGCTCATTGCGCTTGACCTGCGCACCCTGGATGCCGACGGTTTCGCGACCGTCCGTCCACGATGCGTCCTCCAGGGTCCGGCGAATGCGCGTGAGCTCTTCACGAGAGAGGACACCTGGGATGTGCAGCAGCATGACGCTCCCGAAATATGCGCGCGGTCAGCCCGCCGTATCAGTGTGCCTCATGGACGTATCCGGTCAGAAGCGCAGATCCGCGCTCAACAGGAACGTTCGCGGCGTTCCCGGCAGATACCGATAGCCGCTTTTGTTGATCGAAGCGACATAGCTCTCGTCGGCAAGGTTGTAGGCGTTGAGTCGCAGCGATACCTGTCGAGTGGCGTCGTAGGAAATCACCGCGTCCAGTACCTCGTAACTCTCAGTGGTCGGCGGCGTGCCTACCGCGCTGTCAGTGCCGCGGTGCAAGCCTCCGACATGTCGCAGTCCTCCGCCGATCGTCAGGCCGATCGGCAGACGATAACTGGTCCATGCGGTGAAGCTGTCGCCGGGTGTGTAGGTCAGGTTCGGCGTGCCGTCCTGCGCGACGCTGGGGCCCTCGACCACTTCGGTATCGAGATGGCTGTAGCCCGCAGAGATCAGCCAGTTGTCGGTGATGTTGCCGACCGCGGAGAACTCCACTCCCTTCACCTTCTTCTCGCCGGTCTGAGTCGGGTTGCCGCCTTCGTCGAGCACCTGAGTATTGATCTCATTGCTGACGTCCGTCTGGAACAGCGCCAGATTCAGTCCGAGTCTCTCATCGAGCACGTTCCACTTGGCGCCGATCTCGAACGTCTCCGCCTTCTGCGGATCCGAATTCACGCCATTGACGTTACCGACGGCCGCGCTCAGCTGGAAATTGGCACCACCGGGCGGCTGCTGGGACAGCGCATAGTTCGCGTAGAGGCTCAGTTGCTGCACGGGCTTGAATACCGCGCCCAGTTTCCAGTTGATCAGCGTGTCCTGATCATCGAGATCGGCGGTGACGACGGCACTGCCCAGCGGCGCCGCACCGCAGGGCACGGCACCACGACCCGTTCCGTTGTTGCAGATGGCGCTGCTGAAGAACTCGGTCTTGTACCGATCGGCCCGCAGGCCGGCGGTAACCAGAAAGCGCTCGCCGAATTTCAACGTGTCGAATGCATAGAGCGATGCCGTATCGGTCTGCCCATCGCTGCCGGTACCGTTGCGCGCCCAGTCAAACGTGCCGGTGTCGCTCCAGTCGGGGTTGTACAGATTGGCTGGTGGGCGCACGCCAGTTACCGTGATGTTGTGATTGAACTGTTCTTCGCGGGTCAGTTCCACACCGGTGCTGAGGTTGTGCTCGATGCTGCCGGTGACGAAGTCGACGCGCAGATTGAGCTGGTCAGTGAGGATCCGGTTGCGCTGATCCTTGAACGTGCTGTTGCTGCGAGCGAGCGTGTAAGTGCTCAGGTCGTCAATATCCGTCCACTTGACGTTGCCTGCCATCGGGTCAGCCTCGGTGCCGCCCGTGACCAGATAGGAAGTAAGCAGATAGTCCTGCTCGGTTTCACCCCAGCGCAGGATATTGGACAGCAGGAGCGTGTCCGAGAAATCGTGTTCGAAACGCGCCGTCGCCATCTGTGCGGTCACGTCGTCGTGATCGTCGCGCGTTCCGTAGAAATTTTCGGAGTTCACCGGATGGCCCGCCAGCTGCTCGAGCCCAGGCTGCGGCTCCCAGCCCGGCAGACCGATGGTGGGCACGTAGCCGTCCGGGATGTTTCTCTGCTTCACGTAGTACAGGTTCACGTAAAGGCGTGTCGATGAATCCAGACCGAATCCCACGGAAGGCGCCAGACCCCAGCGCTTGTCGCGGACGTGGTCGCGGCCCGGCACATCGCTATCCTGAAGCATCGCGTTCAGACGCAGCGCACTGCCTGAATCTGCAAATGTCTGATTCCAGTCGGCGGTGGTCCGCTTCTGTCCGTCCGAGCCCGCCGAAGCACTTACGGTCATGGCGTCTTCGAGAAACGCCTGTTTGCTCACCATATTGATCGCGCCGGTGGGAGCGCTGCGCCCGTTATCAGTGCCGGCCGGTCCTTTGGCGACTTCCACCGAATCGACGTTGAACAGATCGCGGGAGACCGAACCGAGATCGCGGATGCCATCGACGAAGATGCTCGATGAAGTATCGAAACCGCGCATGTAGACCGTGTCGCCGGTGCTCGTGTTGCCGTTCTCGCCTGCGTAAAACGTACCCACGCCGGGACTGTTGCGCAGCGCTTCGGTCAGCGTCGTGGCGCCCTGCTGGTGAAACACTTCCTTAGTGATGACCTGAATGGTCTGCGGCGTGTCCGACAGTGGCTGGGTGAACTTTGGCGAAGACACCGTGGTGTTGTTGACGTTGGCATCGTCACCCTGCACTTCGATCTTGCCCAGTGTCTTGACCTGCCCGCTCTCATCGGCGTGAGCACTGACGGGCGGCAACGCCAACGCGATGCCTGCGGCCAGCGTGGCGGTGGAAAGAGCCGAAGTCGCGTGCCGGGACGCCGGTGCGTACTTGCGGTTCCTGATGTAGCTCATCGAAGGGCTCCCTTGAATCTTTGTGCACGTGGATCCGCATCGCATCGGACCCGCGTGAAATCGGCGGCTGCAACTCAGCGCTGTCTCGGCGTCTCGCCCGAAAGCTGCAAAGTCAGCGCTGGATGGCCGAACAGCGGTCAGCGCAACGCCGGACCCGCCCGAATCCTCGCCGGGGAGTCGCTGAAGGCGCTGGCGACAATGACACTAATAATAATTATTCGCATTTACAAACACAACGGGCGTCTGCGGACACATCGATCCCAGGACCTCAAAGTGTTTGTGCCGTCAGCCGCCGGGCGGCGGCTTGGCGCGGCTAGCCAGCCAGCTTCTTCTTGAGCAGATCGTTGACCTGCCCCGGATTGGCCTTGCCGCCGGTGACCTTCATCACCTGACCGACAAAGAAACCGAACAGCTTGTCCTTGCCCGAGCGGTAATCAGCGAGCTGTTTGGGATTGGCCGCCATGATGTCGTCGATGACCTTCTCGATCGCACCCGTGTCGGTGATCTGCTTGAGACCTTTGGCTTCGATGATGACATCGGCATCCTGTCCTTCTGCCCACATCGCCTCGAACACTTCCTTGGCAATCTTC
>DASTRD010000080.1:0-7098 GCA_035761425.1 Povalibacter sp. | reverse complement strand
TCCATGCGTGCGCAGGCATCGAAATAGTGCGGAAATTCCTGCCCGTACGCCATGTAGGCACGGCCGATGGCGACCACCTTCTCCAGTCCCGCCTTATGGCGGTCGCTTGCATCCTGGAAGCGTTCCAGCAGCGTCTGCATGGCCCGCCCGGCAATCGCGAAATGCAGATCGCGCTTGTCCTTGAAGTACACATAGACCAGCGCCCGGCTCAGGCGGGCGCGTCGCGCCACACTGTCCATGGTCACGGCGTCCCAGCCCAGTTCCTGATAGAGCGCCTCGGCGGCATCGACGATTTCGCCCCGGCGGCGGTCCTTTTCTTCCTGGCGGCGTTCAGTGATGTACGACATGGCGCGACCTTAGGAGTCCATTGACACACTGTCAATGACTATTCGTCTGTGCAAAAGCGACCGGAAGGCGGCTGGGGGATGGCGGGATGGGGATTCAGCCGACACACTCTTTCACATGAGCCCGGAAGAAGCCGCGCCGTTCACCGATGAATGGACGCATCTGCTCACAGCAGTGCGGGAACTGCCCATCTTCGCGGGGCTGGACGACGCGCTGCTCAATGCCATCGCCGCGGAAGTCCAGTGGTTCACGCTGCCGGGCGGCACGACGCTGTTCGAACTCGGCGAAACGCCCGATGCGCTGTACATCGTCGTGAGCGGTCATCTCGGTGCCTACAGCTCATCCATGGAAGGGCATCGTCGTCTGGTCGGCAGCATTGCTGCAGGCGAGACGGTCGGCGAAATGGCCCTGATCTCGGGCAAGCCGCGCAATGCAACGGTGATTGCCCTGCGCGATTCCGAACTGGGGCGACTCTCCGCGGAAGCTTTCGCGCGACTGATGCTTTCGCATCCGGAAGGCCTGCTGCGCGTCACACAACTCATGGCGCAGCGACTCGATGTATCGCAGCGTCAGGTGCGCGGTCAGCGTGCCGTTCCCCGCACATTCGCCGTGGTTCCGGCCAACTCGCATGCGCATGCAACGACGTTCGCCGCGCAACTCGCCACACATCTGGAACATCTCGGTCGCACTGAGCTGGTATGGAGTCAGCGCGGCGCGGCTCACACCAGTCAATGGTTTCACACCGTCGAACGCGCCAATGACTTCATCGTCTACGTCTGCGACGCGACGCCGACGAGCTGGAGCAAGCTGTGTCTGCGCCAGGCGGACGCAGTGCTGCTGCTTGCACAGGCGGACGCGGAGTACGCGGACTGGCCAGTCGCCGATGCGAATCCGGACAGCGCGTCACGACGCACCGAGCTGGTGTTGCTGCATGGCGCGACGATTCGCAGCGGCGCCAGCAGATCGTGGCTGTCGCAGCGACCCGGGATTCCTCACCACCACATCCGCAATACAGCGGACATCGGCAGGCTGGCGCGATTGCTGACCGGCAACGGCCTCGGCATCGTGCTGTCAGGCGGCGGTGCCAGGGGGTTCGCGCATATCGGTGTTCTGCAGGCCGTACGTGAAGCGGGACTCACCATAGACGCCGTCGGTGGCACCAGCATCGGCGCCATCATCGCTGCGGGTTTCGCACTCGAGTGGGACATCGAAGAGCTGAAGCAGCGTGTACGCCGCAGTTTCGTGCAGACCAATCCGCTCAACGATTACACCCTGCCGCTGGTATCGCTGGTCTCGGGACGCAAGGTGAGCCGGCTGCTGCGACGCGAGTTTGCGGATCTGCGCATCGAAGATACGCCGCTGCCATTTTTCTGCGTTTCCTCGAATCTGAGTACGGGGCAGCTCGCCGTGCATCGGCAGGGCGATCTGTGGCGCTGGTTGCGCGCGTCAGTGGCGATTCCGGGCGTGCTGCCGCCCGTGGTGCAGCAAGGCGAAATTTTCGTCGACGGCGCCACCATCAACAATCTGCCGGTCGATGTCATGCGTGAAGCCGGACTGGGCCGGATCATCGGCGTCGACGTGGGTGCCGATCGTGCATTCACCACCGATGACGTCGACAGCGATGTGCCGCCGCTGTGGCGCATGTTTCAGTGGTTCCGCGGACGCCGCCAGCGCGTGAACATTCTCCAGATCCTCTGGCGGGCCGGCATGATCAACAGTGCCGGCAATCGCGCTGCACGTCACGAGCTGTCCGATCTGCTGCTGCAGCCACCGCTCGAGCAGATCGACATGCTCAACTGGAAGTCGTTCGATCGTGCCGTCGAGATCGGCTATCGCTTCGCGCAGCTCAAACTCGCGGAATTCATGCGCCGGCCGGACGGATCGCATCCAGACGTCTGACGGATGTAACGGCAGTTGCAAAGCGCCGCAGGAAACTGCGCTGATCGCAGCATCGTGATCATTGCGGCATTTCCTGTTCGTCGCGGTCGTTGTCTGCGGATCAGTCGGGCTCCGACCGTGTGCGGGCATCTGCGATTGCAATGCACCTTGCGCGGCCTATGCTGCGTGCTCCCTCTATCCGGAGTCGACCATGAAGCTCTATTTTTCTCCCGGCACGTGTGCACTCGCCGCGCACATCGTGATTCGCGAAATTGGCATGGATGTCGATCTGATACGCGTCGATCTGCGCACGCATACAACGGCGGACGGCTCGGACTATTACCAGATCAATCCGAAGGGTTCAGTGCCCCTGCTCGAGACCGACAGCGGCATGCGGCTGACGGAAGGTCCGATCATTGCGCAGTATCTGGCGGATCGGGCGGGCAACACCGACCTGATGCCCGCAGCCGGTACCGATGCGCGCTATCGCGTGATGGAATGGCAGAACTACGTCACGTCTGAAATCCACAAGAGCTATTCACCGCTGTTCAATTCGGCGTACGACGACAATGCCCGGGCGGTCATGCGCTCGGCCCTGCGACGCAAATACGAATGGCTCGACTCGAAGCTGGCGGCTTCGCCCTACCTGACCGGCGATACGTTCACTGCTGCTGACGCTTATCTGTTCACGGTCACGCGCTGGGCGAAGACCACGCAGGTGGATCTGAGCGGTCTGAACAATGTGCAGGCATTCATGGAGCGTGTGCGCGCAAGGCCGGCCGTGCAGGCGGCGCTCGGGGCGGAGGCGGCGTTCAAGTAGCGACGATGACGTGCGCGGCAGCGGGAACTGCCGCGTCTGCGCTTACTGGCGTGGCAGCACGTAGCGCAGGCCGTGCTGGTTCAGCACCGCACCTTCCGGCGTGATGCGTTCGAGCACCGGGCCTTCGCTCAGGGTGTCGCCTTCGGTGTACTTGTGCATGTTGATGAACACGAAGCGTTCCGAAGGCTTGTTGGAATAGACGTGGATATCCAGGCGCAGATCGGGCAGCACAGTGCCGCTGGCCGTCAGCGCATTCGCCGTCGGCAGAACCTCGCTGGCCATTTGCGGCGATGAATCCGGCTCGACTGCGCGACCGGCGGCAAGGGGTGCAACGGCCGGCGGCTCGATGGGCCGTACCAGCGGCGGGCCCTCGGGCACGTTGGCTGCCGCGGCGAGGTCGGGATGAACTGCGGCCTCGTCCGATGTGGCGGGTTCGTAGTAGGCACCGCCGGCATTCGCTTCTTCGGCGAGGGAATGCACCGCGGGATTGGTTGCCGCACGCGATACCGATTGTTGTGGCGGCGGACTGCGCGGCGGCGCCTCTTCGCGGGGCGCGGCCGCCGGCGCGATCGTCTGCGCCCCAGGCGCGGATGCGACCGGACCCGGCTTGTCACGCAACAGGACGACCAGCAGCACGCCGAGATTGACGACGAGC
The DNA here is from genome assembly GCA_035761425.1 of Povalibacter sp. Taxonomy (GTDB): domain Bacteria; phylum Pseudomonadota; class Gammaproteobacteria; order Steroidobacterales; family Steroidobacteraceae; genus Steroidobacter. The sequence continues at coordinate 3,400 of DASTRD010000080.1, read as the reverse complement.
AATGCGCCGACCGCGATCATCCACCAGGGGCGCTCAGGCTGATGACGTCGCACAGGCGCGTCCGCCAGCGACGGTCCGACCGTACGCTGACGTTCGTTCTCGGATTTCTTCAGTGCGTCGAGGATGAAGCTCATCGGGGCGAGTGCGTGATGTATGACGATTGACGGTCCGAATCAGCTTCCAGTTGCCTGGGCGAGCAATACCGGTGTACCGGCCCGGTTGCTCAGCGTATCGAGCACGATCTGCGTCTGGACGCCGGCAATTCCGTCGACGTTGAGGCGATGACGGCGCTGAAAGTCTTCGACCATTTTCACCAGTTCGGCATCGTAGTAGTCGCCCGCGGGTGCGTCGGCGCGACCCTGCAAGGTGTTCAGACTGCGCCGCAACCAGCGAACGCCATCGCCCTGCATGCCGGCCGACAGTGCTCGTGGCGATGCCACCTGCGGACGCCACAACACCAGATAGTCGCCGTACCAGAATCGCGAAAGCGAGGCGATCGACACGTCGTACTGCTGATCGCCGAGTCCCACCTGCGCATTGCCGGCATCGTTCAGTCCCGTCACCGTGACCTGATGCGCGTTGCCCGCATCGTCGATCAACGTGAGGATCGCCGGGCGGTTGAGGGTGCGCAGCTGTCCCCACGAACCCTGCTGATAGACGCATTCGAGCCCCTGCTGCAGCGCCTGATCGCAGGGACGGCCGGCGGCAGGATCGAATTTCCCGCCCCACAGCGTGAATATCTGGGCGAATGCACCTTCGGTGTTGGTTTCGCTGGCGTGATCGCGCAGCAGATCCGCCATGTCCTGCGTTTTCGGTTCGTCCGCTGGCGGCGGCGTGGCCAGCGGTTCTTCGACGGGCTGAGCCGGCGCCGCTGTGACGGCAACCGGTTGCGGTTGGGCTTCGCTCTGCGGAGTACGCAGCAACAGCCAGATGCCGAATGCCATGATGGCCAGGGCCGCGGCGAGCGCTCCGCCGGCAGCAACGTTCATCCATGGCGGACTGAACGAACGTCCATAGACCTCGCTGGCTGCAGCCCGCACCAGCGCGGGACTCACGCGGTGCGACTCCTGCGTGAAGGCACCGAGCAGAGCACGGTCGCAGATCACGTTGATGATGCGCGGAATGCCGTTGCTGAGCCGATGTACTTCGCGCAGCGCCTGCGAGCTGAAGATTTCTCCGTTGGCGCCGGCGACACGCAGACGATGATTCACGTAGGAGGCCGTTTCGGTTCGCGTCAGCGGCGCCAGGTGATAGCGACCGGTGATGCGCTGTGCGAGCTGACGCAACTCCATGCGATCGAGCACCTCGCGCAGTTCGGGCTGACCGATCAGGATGATCTGCAGCAGCTTCTGCGATGGCGTTTCGAGATTGGTCAGCAGCCGCACCTGCTCCAGCGTTTCCGGCGTCAGGTTCTGGGCTTCATCGACGATCACGACGATGCGCCGTCCTTTGGCGTGCGCATCCAGCAGCCGCCTGTTGAGCACGTCGATGAGATCCTTGAGGCTGGTGGTGTCGTCTTCGCGCAGGAAGATGCCGAGCTCTTCGCAGATCGTGAGCACGAACTGCAGCGGCGAGAGCTGCGGATTCAGGATGACAGCCACGTCGGCGTGACCCGGCATGCGTTCCAGCAGCGTTCGCACGACCGTGGTCTTGCCCGTGCCCACTTCGCCGGTGAGCTGGATGAAGCCGCCTGCCTCGGTAATGCCGTACAGCAGATGCGCGAGCGCCTCCGCATGACGCTCGCTCATGAAGAGATAGCGCGGGTCGGGCGTGATCGCGAACGGCTTTTCGCTCAGGCCAAAAAAGCTCGTGTACATGGAACCTGGATTACGGCCGCGGCGTCGGGTAGCGCATGATGCCACTGCCCGGACCGGGGGGAAACGGCCGCTGACGCTCGACAGCTGACCGTTGACGGTCAGAGAAGGGACTGTTTCCGGCAGCAGCGTAAAACGGGCGGGTGGTTGTCGTCGGGGAGGCTACAATCTGCGCCGCGCGACGGTTCCATCCGGGCCGTCAACTGCCAACCGCCAACTGACGACCTTCATGAAAGCTCTTTCGTTCCGTGACCTCACCAAGACCTACAGGAACGGCGTTCAGGCGCTGAAGGGCATCGATCTGGACGTGGCGGAGGGTGACTTCTTTGCGTTGCTGGGACCGAACGGCGCCGGCAAGACCACCGCCATCGGCATCGTGACCTCGCTGGTGAGCAAGACCTCCGGCAAGGTGGAGGTTTTCGGACACGACATCGATCGCGAACTGGCAGCCGCCAAATCCTGCATCGGGCTGGTGCCGCAGGAGATCAATTTCAACCAGTTCGAGACGGTCACCACGATTCTGATCAATCAGGCAGGCTTCTACGGGATCCCGCGCCATCTCGCCCACCAGCGGCTCGAGAAGTACCTCAACGCACTGCAGTTGTGGGACAAGCGCAATGCCGTCTCGCGCAGCCTGTCGGGCGGCATGAAGCGGCGCCTGATGATTGCGCGCGCGCTGATGCACGAGCCGCGCCTGCTCATTCTCGATGAGCCCACCGCAGGCGTGGACATCGAAGTGCGCCGCTCGATGTGGACGTTCATGCGCGACATCAACGAAGCGGGCACCACCATCATCCTCACCACGCACTATCTCGAGGAGGCAGAGAATCTCTGCCGGCACGTCGCCATCATCGACAAGGGTCGCATCATCGAGAACGACCGCATGAGTCGCGTGCTGCGCAAGCTGCAGACGGAAGTGTTCGTGTTCAATCTGCGCAACCCGATTGCAGCGGCACCCGTGCTGCCGGGCTATCAGGTCAAGGTACCGGACGACCACACGCTCGAGATCGAAATGTCGAAGGAGCAGAATCTCAACGATGTCTTCTCGCGCCTGTCGGCTGCGGGCATCGAAGTGCTCTCGATGCGCAACAAATCGAACCGGCTGGAAGAGCTGTTCATGCGGCTGGTGGAGCAGGGCACCCTGACACCGGACACGGTCCCCGCTTCCAGGGCCGCCGGCTGATCCGACAAGACCGGGATTCACCCAGCAATGACACAAGACACTTCTGCGACGGTATCTGCGCCCGTGCCCAATCTTGCTCACACGAATCTGGTGGGCTTTCGCACGATCGTCATCCGCGAGTTCAGCCGCATCATCCGCATCTGGGCTCAGACCATCGTGCCGCCGGCGATCACTGCGACGCTGTACTTCGTCATCTTCGGCAGCCTGATCGGCGGTCGCATCGGCGACATGGGCGGCTACAGCTACATCCAGTACATCGCGCCCGGCCTCATCATGATGTCGGTGATCACCAATTCATACGGCAACGTGGTGTCGTCGTTCTTCGGTGCGAAGTTCGGCAAACACATTGAAGAGCTGCTGGTGTCGCCGCTGCCGAACTGGCTGATCGTTGCGGGGTATGTCC
>DASTRD010000079.1:0-11672 GCA_035761425.1 Povalibacter sp. | reverse complement strand
CCATTTCGCATGGCCATGGTGTTTCCGGTCTCCACGCACAACTACGAACTGCGTTACTGGCTCGCAGCCGGTGGCATTCATCCCGGCTTCTATTCACCGAGCGATGTGAGCGGTCAGATCAAGGCCGACGTGCTGCTGTCGGTGACGCCGCCGCCGCAGATGCCGGCCACACTGGAGGCCGGCACGATCAATGGCTATTGCGTGGGCGAACCGTGGAACCAGCAGGCGATCGCCAAAGGCGTCGGCGTGCCGGTGATCACCGATCTGGAAATCTGGAAGAACAATCCGGAAAAGGTTTTCGGTGTCACGCAGGGATGGGCGCAGAAGTATCCGAACACCCATCTTGCGCTGGTCAAGGCGCTGATCCGCGCAGGCATGTGGCTGGACGCAAACAACGGTGCCAATCGCAAGGAAGCGGCACAGATCCTCTCGCGTTCCGAGTACGTCGGTGCCGACTACCGTGTCATCGCCAACAGCATGACAGGCACTTTCGAATACCAGCGCGGCGACAAGCGCAGCCTGCCGGACTTCAACGTCTTCTTCCGCTACTACGCCACCTATCCGTATTACAGCGATGCGGTCTGGTATCTCACCCAGATGCGGCGCTGGGGCCAGATTCCGCAGGCACAGAGCGATCAGTGGTATGCCGACGTCGCAAAGCGCGTGTATCGACCGGAGATCTATCTGAAGGCGGCGCAGCTGCTGATCGATGAGAAGAAGGCGCGCAGGGAAGATTTCCCGTTCGACAGCGACGGCTATCGCGCGCCGAGCAGGGAATTCATCGACGGCATCGAGTACGACGGCCGCAGACCGAACGAGTACCTGGCACGCTTTCCGATCGGCCTGAAAGGCGATCAGAAGATCGAAGGCGGCGGCGTGGCAGGCAAGTGAGGAGCTTCAGCAATGAATGCAATGACACAACAGAAAACGCCACCGCCCCGGGACGAATCGCCGCTCAGCGACGATCGGGTCATCGGGCCCGCGGCCAACGCGCCGCGCGTGCGCAAGCCGATTTCGCTCGATCGAATGTTCGCGGTGTTTGAGACAGTAGGACTCGGCTTTCTGAATCCGCTGATCCGCATCGGCCGTGGCGAACCCGCGGCGCCGCAACTGCGCGCCCTGTGGCAGTTGCTCGGATTGCCCGCGGTTGCGATTGCATTGTTTCTGCTGGCATGGAGTCAGCTCGCCAGTCGCATCGATACCAGTCTCGGCAAGATTCCGGGGCCGGTGGCGGTGTGGGGCCAGACGCAAGCCCTGTGGGCCGATCACAAGGCCGAGCGCGCCAAGGCGGCGGCCTTTTATGAACGTCAGGCCAGGCGTAACGCAGACAAGCTGGCCGCCGATCCGCAGGCCGAAACCACGATTCGCAAGTACACCGGCAAACCGACCTACATCGACCAGATCATCACCAGTCTGCGCACGGTGTTCATGGGCTTCGCACTTGCGACGCTGGTCGCCGTACCGATCGGCATATTCTGCGGTCTGAGTTCGACCATCAATGCGGCGCTCAATCCGCTGATTCAGATATTCAAGCCGGTTTCGCCGCTGGCATGGCTGCCCATCGTCACCATCGTGATCAGCGCCGTCTACGTGTCGGCCGACCCGATGTTCGAGAAATCGTTTCTGATCTCGGCCATCACCGTGACGCTGTGTTCGCTGTGGCCGACCATCATCAATACGGCTGTAGGCGTCGCGTCCATCGACAAGGATCTGCTCAACGTCGCGAAGGTTCTGCGCCTGCCCTGGACCACCAAACTGACCAAACTGGTCATTCCTTCCTCGCTGCCGCTTATTTTTACCGGCATGCGCCTGTCGCTGGGCGTGGGCTGGATGGTGCTGATTGCCTCGGAAATGCTGGCGCAGAACCCGGGTCTCGGCAAATTCGTCTGGGACGAATTTCAGAATGGCAGCTCCGACTCGCTGGCACGATTGATGGTGGCGGTGTTCACGATCGGCATTATCGGGTTCATTCTGGATCGCCTCATGCTCGCGCTGCAAAGCATGTCCAGCTTCGGGGCGCGCCGATGAACGGGATGACATTTCTCAAGTTGCAGAATGTCAGCAAGCGTTACGATCGCACTGAAGTGCTGAGCGATGTGAATCTCAGCATCGAGGAAGGTGAGTTCGTGGCCATCGTGGGTTTTTCCGGCAGCGGCAAGACCACACTGATTTCATGCATCGCGGGATTGACGCAACCCGACAGCGGCGAGATCCGGTTGCAGGGAGCGCCGATCAGCGCAGCCGGCCCCGATCGCGGCGTCGTGTTTCAGAACTATTCCCTGATGCCCTGGCTCAGCGTGCTCGGCAACGTTCTGCTCGCGGTCGATGCGGTGTATCCGTCATTGAGTCCGCAGCAGCGTCGTGAACATGCATTGAAGTACATCGACATGGTCGGGCTCGCGCATGCCGTGGATCGCAAACCGGCGGAGTTGTCCGGCGGCATGCGTCAGCGCGTCGCGGTGGCGCGCGCTCTCGCCATGGATCCGAAGATTCTGCTGCTCGACGAGCCCTTGTCGGCACTCGATGCGCTGACCCGCTCGAAGCTGCAGGACGAAATCGAATCGATCTGGCGCCAGCAGCGCAAGACCGTGATTCTGGTGACCAACGACGTCGACGAGGCGCTGCTGCTCGCCGACCGCATCATTCCGTTGCTGCCGGGACCGCGCGCTACCCTCGGGCGTGAGTTCCGCGTGAATTTTCCGAGACCACGCGATCGCGCCACCATCAATCACAGCGAGGACTATCAGCGCCTTCGTGCCGAAATAACTCAGTATCTGCTCGACATCGGCGCACAGAAGTCGAGCGCGGCTGCCGATCCGGTGCGTTTGCCGGAAGTCATTCCCATTACGGCGTCCAAGGCCACACGGCAGGCCACGCAGCCGCGGCCGGCGCAGAATGCGGACAAGTTCGTCGAGTTCTATGAAGTCAGCAAGATCTATCCGACGCCTCGCGGTCCGCTGACGGTGGTCGATCGTTTCAATCTCGACATACGCAAAGGCGAGTTCGTATCGCTGATCGGTCATTCGGGCTGCGGAAAATCCACCGTGCTTTCCATGATCGCGGGACTCAATGACATCAGCGGCGGCGGCATCGTGCTCGACGGACGTGAAGTCGTGTCGGCAGGTCCCGATCGCGGTGTGGTCTTTCAGGCGCCCAGTCTGTTGCCGTGGCTGACAGCGCGTCAGAACGTGGCGCTGGGTGTCGCGCAGGTCTTTCCTCACGCAAGTGTGGGCGAACGCCGCGACGTCGTTGATTACTACCTTGCGCGCGTCGGACTGGCGGATGCGCTCGACAAGCCCGCCGGCGAATTGTCGAATGGCATGAAGCAGCGCGTCGGTCTGGCACGCGCCTTTGCCCTCGCACCCAAGCTCCTGTTGCTCGATGAGCCGTTCGGCATGCTCGATGCACTGACGCGCTGGGATCTCCAGGAAGTACTCATGGACGTCTGGCGGCGCAATCGGGTCACCGCCATCTGCGTCACACACGATGTCGATGAGGCCATTCTGCTGGCCGATCGCGTCGTGATGATGACGAACGGTCCGAACGCACGTGTCGGCCGCATCATGCCGGTCGATCTGCCGCGACCGCGTACCCGCAAGGCGCTGCTCGAGCATCCGAAGTACTACGAATACCGCGAGGAACTGTTGAGTTTCCTCGCACAGTGCGAACGCGAGCATTCATCGCAGGCAGCTTGAATCGAAGCGCCGCGACGCGGCGCGGGCAACAGCAATCCGGGAGGAATCATGCGACGGTCGGTTGGATGGATGATGGGAAGTCTGGGTGCGTGCTGCGTGTTGCAGGGCGCAGTGGCGCTGGCCGACAGCGGGCCGCTGGCCGGTGCCATCGGCGAAAGCAAACTGATCCTGGACACACGATTGCGACTGGAGGATGTCGATCAGGACCCGATGACTCAGGACGCGGAGGCGCTCACGCTGCGCGCACGGCTGGGGTTCGAGACGGGGAAGGCCTGGAACACTTCGCTGCTGGCGGAAGGCGAATTCGTGTGGCCGCTGAAGAGCGACTACAACAGCACCACCAACGGCAATACGCAGTACCCAACGGTGGCCGACCCGGAAAGCCATGAAGTGAACCGGCTGCAGCTCACCAACACCAGCCTGCCGCAGACCACTGTCACGCTCGGGCGGCAGCGCATCAATCTCGACGATCAACGCTTCGTCGGCAACGTCGGCTGGCGCCAGAACGAGCAGACCTTCGATTCGCTGCGCATCGTGAACAAATCCGTGACCAATCTCACCATCGACGTCGCTTACGTCGACCAGGTCAATCGGGTTTTCGGCAAGGATTCACCGCAGGGTCGCTACAACGGCGACTCGTTTCTCGCCAACGTCGGTTATCAGTTTCCCATCGGCAAGCTGACCGCATTCGGCTACTGGCTGGAGTTCGATCCCATCGCAGGTGTGCCGGCTGCGGCTGGCGATTCCTCGCAGACGTTTGGTCTGCGATTCGCGGGAGACCGTGCCGTCGGCAAGGTGAAACTCGCATATGCCGCCTCGTACGCCGATCAGCAGGAGTACGGCGAGAATCCGGTGACGTTCGATAACGATTACTACCTGCTCGAACTCACGGCGACGTATCGCCAGTATTCGCTCGGCGCGGGCATCGAGTCGCTGGGCGGCGATGGTGTGAAAGGCTTCACGACACCGCTGGCCACGCTGCACAAGTTCCAGGGCTGGGCGGACAAGTTCCTGACGACGCCGGCGAACGGCATCGAAGACAAATACGTGAACGCGGGATTTGCCTTCAAGGGGGTCGGACCGCTGGATACGTTGTCCGCACTCGCGAGCTACCACGACTACGACGCCGAACGCACCTCCGCTTCGTACGGTTCGGAGATCGATGTGCAGTTGCAGGCCAAGTGGCAGCGCTTCACCGGCCTGCTCAAATACGCGGACTATTCGACCGACGGCCTGTTTACCGACACGACCAAATTCTGGGTGCAGATCGAGTACGTGTGGTGAAGGCCGCCGAATACCGCAGCAAGGAATCAAAAGGAAATCTTCAGTTCACCTGCATGTGACCCTGGAGCCGCGGCGATTTGCTGCGGTTCCGGAAGATTTTTCTCACTCCCTCTGCGGTGGCGATCCTCGCCGGATCGGTCTGCTTTACTTCTGCGGCTTGACGTTGCAGCCGTAAGTGTCGGGCTCCGCGCTGCAGACATCCGGGGCGCCGTGATCCTGCCAGAAGGGCGACAGCGCAGCCGTTGTGACAATCTCCTCGAAGCGCGGATGTTCGCGCAGATAGCGAGTCTGCGGCAGCCAGAGAACCCGCAATGGCAAAGGCTGATTCTGCTTGTGCAGCCGTGAGAGGCGATTGAACACGAAATCAGCCTGCCGCAGACCCGCGCCGCACACGACTTCGGTGACCGGATCGATGGCCTGATCGCTTGCTGCGGCTGTTACGGCCCGCAGCGCCTGCGACGTCCTGCGTTCGTCACTCGCCGCGTTCAGCCACGTGGCGATCCAGGCAGGACGTGTCGATCCGGCACTGGGAAGCACCGTGCGCGCAAGCTCGTGGTCGCCCTTGAGCATGGCGTTCATCGCGATGACCTGTGTCGCCGCCAATGGCAGCGAAGCACTGGCTGCCGGATCGACCCCGGCGGCCAGTTCGGCGTACACCAGACACTCGCGGGCGCCGGCGTTGCCCGGTTGCACGGCGACCGCGCGACGTGCAATCGGCAGGGCCGCGGCGTCGTGGCCTACATCCACCAGCAGGCATGCCAGGCCTTCGAGCGCTGGTGCTGCGTTCGCGTCCACCGTCAGGGTCTTTTCGAACTGCTCGAGCGCGGCGGACCATTCACTGCGTCGCAGATGCACCAGACCTTCGGCGGCCTGTGCGTCGGTCAGCGTCGCATCCAGTGTCAGTGCCCGCTCCGCCGCCGTGTCCGCGAGTTGTGTGAGCGATGACTGATCCTTGCCGCCCAGCCCGAGATACGCGATCGACAACAGCGCCCACGCGCGGGCAAAACGCGGATGTCGCTGCGTGAGCGTCTCGAGCCGGTCGATGGTGGGCGAGCCTTCCGCCAGGCGCGGACGTACGAAGCCCTGACCTTGTCTGCCCAATACTTCGTCCGAGCTGTGCAGATAGTCCTGGTAGGCATCGGCATCATCGGTGCCCAGCAATGACAACCAGTCGTGACGCGCAGGCGCAGCATCCAGAAATGCAGGCAGCACCCTTGCCAGTTCGCGCAACGCATCGAGCGGCCGCTCCCGCAGTTCGATGGACTGCGTGCGTTCCACCGTACCGCCGGGTGCCACGAGTTTCAGTGTTGCCCGCGACGGCAGCGCCTGTGCCAGCTCGACCTGCAGCGCATACGCGGGTGAATCGACCGGGGCAACACGCATCTGGCCGTGGATGAGCAGATACCGCAGCTCACGCTGCAGCCAGTCGAGATCGTCCGAAGCCGTGGCCGCGTCGGCGTACGACACATGGACGCTCAGCGCCTTGGCGGCGTGGAAGAGTTCGCGTGGCGGAGTCGGCTCGGGCGGAACGGGCGGCGGTGCCGGCGTGCAACTGCGCAATGCCAGCCAGCTTGCAAAGATCGCGAGAAGAATCAGCCCTGCAACGCGCCAGCGGTTCATGGCGCGCAAGGGTACACGGAAGAAGTGATGGAGGTGATGTCGGTGATACAGGTGATGGTCCCTGTCGGTACCCAGGCTTCTTGCTCGTCACCCGTCACCCGTCACCCGTCACCTTCATCACCTCCCTCACATTCACCTCCACCTGTTGCCGCCCTGGTCCTGGACCTCGGCGAGCTGGTCGCGGCGCGACAGACCCTGGAAAGTGGAGCCACGCACGAACACCCGGGCCTGACTGTCCGCTTCGAAAGAGCCGGCACCGCCTTCGACGTAGCTGTTGGCGATGTGGACGGTGCCGTCGTGGACGACCACGCCGACGCCGGTGGCGACGATGTTGCTGTTGGTCAGATACAGCTCGCAGCCGCCGCGCACCGTGATCGCGTTGCCTTCGACGCGCAGCTGGCGATTGTCGAGCTGCAGCATGCGCTTGCCCTCGCAGATGATCGGTTCGCTCGATGCCTGCGTCTGCGAGCGTGGCGGTGTCGCACTGGCGGCGCCGGCGGACACGACACTGATGCCGGGGCCGCTGATCTTCAGGCGGCCATCGGTGCGTTCGATCGTGTATCCCTTGTCGTTGGATGACGGCGATGTAGCGGCAGATTCAGACGCCGGCTCTTCTTCTCTCACCACGCCCGCTGTCGTGGCTGCAGGCTCAGGCGAGGGCACAGTCGCTGCCGGTTCAGGCGCGGCCATGGCGGCGGGTGCTGCGGCCATTGGCGCCGGGGGCGGCGTGTTCAACTGCGAGATCGGTGCGGCAGCCAGATCCTGCAGGGCCACGGCGTGCACTTCACCACTGTGCTTGTCACGCACCGTAAACATGCCCGTCGCTTCGTCGACGGCGATGAGTTCGAGTGTGGGATTGCGTTGCAGGGCGGCGCGTGCCCATTGCAACTCAGCGTTCGGTTGTTTCGCGCAGGCCGCGAGCAGCGACAGCGATGCGGTGATGAGTACAACACGCAGGAGCGAGCCGTTGAATGTGGACATAAGGCCTCCTGAAACAGAGCCTCATCTTACAACGCCCATCGCGTGCGCCGGTTGCCTGCTGGTCCGGCGGCCGGTTTCCGGGCACGGGCGGCAGGAACCCGCGGATCGCAGAGATCGCAATGCGGTCTCGACCCCGGCGAGGTCACGACTTCATCGCATCCGAACCGCCGGCAGCCGATTGCGCCTTCCACAAGGCGAGCAGTTCGGCTTCGCGCTGCGGCGCCAGACCTGCGCGCAATGTCTGCTGTGCAGCGGGCCGTTGCTGGTGCCACTTCAGCGTATCGGCGACGGTGGAGGACAGATCCGTGAAACGCAGACCTGTTGCCACCGCGTGCGCACAGCTCACCTGCGAAAAGCCGGCCCAGTCGCCTTGCGCCGGCGCCCAGATCGGAATCTCGTTGCTGTCGAGCAGATGCTGAGATTCAAGAAAGTCAGGGCTCACCCAGGTGAATGTCGTGGCCGCGCCCGAGATCTGTTTGCTGGCATCGAGCAACTGGCCCATGGTCACGGAGCGTGGCGGATTGCAGGCGTTGTAGCGACCGGCCACCTGCTGCTCCACGCACACGCGCACGAATTCGGCGAGGTCGCGCACGTCGATGAACTGCACCGGATTGTCAGGCGCACCGGGCGCCAGCATTTCACCTCCGCGCGAGACGCGTACCGGCCAGTAGGTGAACCGATCCGTGTGATCGCCGGGCCCGACGATATAAGTAGGGCGCACGATGGTGCTGCGCTTGCCGAAGCTGTCGACGACGATCTGTTCGCATGCCGCTTTCAGAGCGCCATAGTCTGCGCTGATGTCTTCGCTGTCGGGATTGGCGAGCTTCGCCAGCGGGTAGTCTTCGTCGATGTTGACCGCCTTGAAATCGGCGTACGCGGAGATCGAGGAGATGAACAGGTACTGCCGAACCCGGTCCCTAAGCAGTCCGGTCGTGAGACGCACCTGCTTCGGCAGATAGCCGGAGTCGTCGATCACCGCATCCCAGTCGCGATTCTTCAGGGCATCCACCGGACCGTTGCGATCGCCGATCAGCGTTTCGACGTCGGGAAACAGCCCGGGATTGCGCTTGCCGCGATTGAACAGCGTCAGTGTGTGGCCATGCTCACGCAGCGCGCGTACGAAGTGCGGACCGATGAAACCGGTCCCGCCGAGAATCAGGATCTTCAGCGGCTGGCTTCTGGCGAGCGCCACTCCACTCATCAACGCGCCCGTGGCCGTCATTCCCATCTTGATTGCGTTGCGCCTGTTCATGGAGCCCCCAACCGAACAAGAGTTACCACAACAGGAAAATAGAAAGGAAAGGGCTGCGAATTGCCACGACTGCGCGGTGAAGCGTGTGCCGGATGCGACACGCAACCGCAGCGTTGCGATCTCGCGCTTACGTTCCCTTTTCGCTCTGTTCCGCGGTGTTTCCGTCTTCCTTCGGCGGTTCCGTAACCGCTGCCGGCCCCGGACCGGGCGGGTTGTACTTCTCCAGCCATTCGCGATTGGTCTGATACCAGAACAGCGAATTCTGCGGTTTCAGTACCCAGTGATTCTCATCGGGGAAATACACCAGGCGACTCGGCACGCCGCGATTCTGCAGCGTGTTGAACAGTTCCAGAGAATTGTTGAGATTGACGCGCATATCGAGCCCGCCATGAATGACCAGCGTGGGCGTATTGAAGTTGGCCGCGAACATGTGCGGCGAGTTGCGATTGACGCGATCGAAGTCCTGCCAGTATTCGCCGTAACGACCCTTGGTCGCACCGAAATCCGTCGCCACGTGGGTGTACAGGTCGTATACGCCCGCATGCACGATCAGTGTCTTGAATGGATGCGGTCTGCCCAGGAGGATGGCTGCGAGATAGCCACCGTAACTGCCGCCGCCGGCGGACAGGCGATCTGAATCCACCCAGGGCTGCGCCTCGAACCACTCCGCGGCCTTGATGGTGTCCTGATACGGCAGCTCGGCCCAGTCGCGGGTGATGGAGTCCGCCCAGGCCTGACCGAAGCCGCTCGACCCGTGGAAGTTGTGCCACGCGGTCACATATCCCCAGTTGGCGAACACCTGCGCATTCCAGCGCCACTGCATGGCATTCATCATGCCGTTGTGCGGACCGCCGTGAAGGAGCAGATGCACCGGCCATTTGCGATCCGGCGTGAAGCCGGGCGGGTAGATCACCCACATCTGTACGTCATCGCCGTTCGCGCCCTTGTATGTGACGCTCTCGACCTTGCCCTGCGTGAGGTTGGCAACGGCCGCATCGTTGAAGCTGGTGAGCTTGGTGGCAGTCCCGGTGCGTGCAATCACGCTGACCAGCGTCGGCGGCTCACGAAAACTCTCGCGCAACGCCAGAATGACCGGGCCGCTGCCGGCCACCGCCAGGGAACCGAAACTGTTGTCACCCGTGATCGGACGCGGCGTATCGCCATCGACATCGAAACGATAGACGCGCCGCACGCCGCCATCTTCGATGGCGCCGAACAGTGAACGCGACTCCGGCGACCAGACGACGCCGTCCGCGGAGCGATCCCAGCCCGAAGTGATCTCGCGCGAGGTGCCGCTGCGCCGTTCATGAATCATGAGTCGCGCCCGATCGGCATAGAAATCCTTGATCTGCTGACGGCGAAACGCGAGCAGTCGTCCGTCGGGGCTGTAGATGGGCGCGAAATCGTCCGCCGGATTGTCTGTCGTGATGTTGCGCGCCTCTCCACCATCGATAGGCATGACGAAGATGTCGAAGTTGGGATCGGTGCCGGTGGTATCCACGTTCGAGGCGAACGCGATTTCGGTGCCGTCGGGCGAAAGGTCATAGGAGTTGCGGTCGGCGTCGCCGACATCGAGAGGATGACCGGTTGCCAGCGTCAGCGGTGTCGTCTCGCCGCCGTCTATGCCGATGCTGAAGACGTAAGGCTCGCGATCGTCGAGGTAGTGATCGAAATAGGAGAACGGCGCCTTGTCCCACACCTTGGCGCTCACTTTCGAATCCGCGCGTTCCTTCATGCGCGCTTCCATCTCGGGCCAGGTTTTCAGGTCCTTCCACACCGAAGAGATGAAGGCGATGCGTCGCGAATCCGGAAACCACTTCGGGCCCCAGGCGCCTGTCGGCACATTTGTTACGCGACGAGCTTCGCCACCGTCGAACGGAATGACATAAATCTGCGATTCCTTGTCCTCGCCGCGCTTGGAAACGAATGCGATCGACTCGCCGTCCGGACTCCACACAGGCGCGGAGTCGCCGGCGATACCGCTGGTGAGCTGTCGCGGCTTACCGGATTTCGTCGGCACCAGCCACAGATCGCTGTCACCCTTGTTCTTGTCGATGTCATAAGAAGTCACCACGACGACGGCGTGCCGGCCATCGGGTGAAATGGCCGGATCGCCCAACCGCTTCAGCTGCCACATGGCCTGCGCGGTGTACGGTTCTGCGGCAAAAGCGGCGCTGGCGAAGACAACCAGCAACAGTACGCAGCCCGTCAATGCGTGCGGTTTTCCCTTAATTCGAAGCATTCGCGGAACTGTGATGCTCATCAGGAACCTCTGTCTTCGAATCCGATCGTAGAGCGGCAGTGTAGCGAACGTAACTTAACTTGCCTGCAAACGCGGGACATGAAGCAGTTCGAAGCTGAGACCTGCATCCATTTCTTCCTGAAAGTCAGACCGTAAAATTTGCACCACTCGAGTTGCAGCTTCAGCCACGAGCGAGTGGCAGGACCGCAGCGCTGATTCAGGGAACGCGTTCAGCACTGAAAGATGCAACTCCTCCGGACTTCCGGTCTTTCCAACGACACATTCGAGGGCTTCTCCAAAGTGATCCAGGCCAAACACCGCAATCGCCTGCCGCTGCCACAACCGGCATCCGTCCACATCCGTCGCTCCTACGCTGAATCGCGCTTCGGCCAGGTTCACATCTGGACCGCGTATCCATCGGGTGGCGGCTTCGATGAACGCACGCCGCTGGTGTGTCTGCATCAGGCAGGCGGTTCAGGGCGACTGTTTGCGCCCATGCTGCGTGAGCTGGGCTCGGATCGCAGCGTGTACGCGCTCGATCTGCCGGGACACGGCACATCCGACGCGCCATCGTCGAAATTCTCTGTGGCGGATCTGG
>DASTRD010000078.1:0-20410 GCA_035761425.1 Povalibacter sp. | reverse complement strand
GCGCACATGATCGGGCCCGACGCACCGGAGATCATGCAGATCGTGGCCGTGGCGGTGAAGGCCGGCCTGCGCAAGTCGCAGTTCGATGAGTGCGTGGCCATTCACCCGACCATGGCGGAAGAACTGGTGCTGATGCGTTAGCAAGGATGTTGAAAAAGTCCTTCCCGGACTTGAAACATCGGCTTGGGGCGTGGCTTTCGCGGCGCTCGAGAATCAATCGCCATCTTTCCAGACGACTGAGGCCGGTCCTGCATCGCCGGTGGGGAACCGCCGCCGCTCCTCTGTGCTTTCCATCAGAGGAGCCATGGCACGAGTATCCCGCAGACCTGCATTGAAATCGCTGCGCGAAGCCGCGCGAGGCTGCCGTGCCTGTCCGCTATGGAAGAACGCGACGCAGACCGTATTTGGTGCGGGCCCTGCGCGAGCCCGGATCGTTCTGGTCGGCGAACAGCCCGGCGATCAGGAAGACCGCATTGGCTTGCCGTTCATCGGCCCGGCGGGACGAATGCTCGACAAGGCGCTGCAACAGGCCGGCATCGAACGTTCGAACCTGTACGTGACCAATGCGGTCAAGCATTTCAAGTTCCTGTTGCGCGGCAAGCGACGCATGCATCAGAAGCCCACGGATGCGGAAATCGCTGCCTGCCATCGCTGGCTGGAGAACGAAATTGCCAGCATCCGGCCGCAGCTGATCGTCGCCATGGGCGCGACCGCAGCGCGCTCGGTGTTCGGTCGCACCATGCGAGTCGAGGCGAATCGCGGACGTATCATGCCGCCAGACAGCCATCCACACGCTGCCGACGTGCTGATCACGGTCCATCCCTCCTACCTTCTGCGTGTTCCCGATCCGGACAGAGCCGATGCCTTTCGGCGTTTCGTGCGCGACCTGCGACGTGTCCGCGCATACGTTGCCAAACCCCCGACGGGCAAAGTCTGAGCGACCGGGACCGCGGGGCGTCCTCTGCCCGTTTACTTCTCCACCTCTTCCGCTGCAGACCGGTCCGCTGCGGACGGTTGCTCGCCGCTGAAACGAATCGCGGTTGCGCCGGAAACGGTGCCGATGGTGGCGCGGTCGCTGACGTAGAGCTTCACCGGCCGCTCGAAACGCAGCGCACCGCTCACCACCGCATCGGGGCCGATGATGATGGTCGGCGTGCGGGGCTTGCTCCAGCTCTTCCCGTGCGGCTTTTCGACCAGGATGCCCTCCTGAACGCGTGAACCGGAACCGATGTCGATGTCGCCATTGGTGGTTCTGATGCCCTTGCCGACGGTGGCGCCGTCGAGTTCGATGCGCCCGTTCACGTTCTCCAGTCCGCCTTGCACGCTGGCGCCTTTTGCCAGCGAGATGTGACCGTTGACCGCCGTCACGCTGCCGCCCACCTGCGTCCCTGCGCCGAC
This sequence comes from Povalibacter sp., assembly GCA_035761425.1. Taxonomy (GTDB): domain Bacteria; phylum Pseudomonadota; class Gammaproteobacteria; order Steroidobacterales; family Steroidobacteraceae; genus Steroidobacter. The sequence goes on along the minus strand of DASTRD010000078.1, from coordinate 19,012 downwards.
CTTGAGCACGCCGTTGACCGTCTCAATGCTCTCGGCCTTCGCTGCATCGCCGAGACGGATGCCGCCATTCACCGTGTGCACCTTGCCGGCGATGGCGCGGCTGCCGATGTCGATGGAACCGTTGACGCTCGATACATCCTCCGTCGTCGCACCATCTTCCACACTGATGGACCCGTTGACCGATTCCACGTCGCCGACATTCTGGCCGGCTTCCACGCGAATGGATTGATTGACCTTGGAGATGTCGTTGTCCGCCATGGCGATGCATGGCAGGGCACACAACAGGGCGATGCAGAGCGTCTTCATGAGTCCTCCTGAGCTTTTCGTAAAGGGACAGGCAGGCCGCAGCGGGGGCCAGAGCGGCTGTCATGCTCATTGGACGCGGGCCGCGGCGTAACGGTTGCAATGGGCCGGAGCGATTCGTGTATGGTTGGCTCCGGCGCACAGAACAAAAGCACCGGCCATGTCACCTATCGATTCTCCTTCGCATGTCGTCAGTCTGGCGCAGGTCATCCAGCTTGCGGTGGCGCCGGTGTTTCTGCTCGCAGGTGTGGGGACGACCCTCAATGTGCTGGCCTCGCGCATCGGCCGCATCATCGATCGTGCCCGCATGATGGAGGAACGGCTGGATACGGCATCGCCGGAACTGGCTGAAGAGCTGCACGCGCGTCTGCGGGTTCTGTTCAAGCGGGCCACGCTCATCAATCGCGCGATTGCGCTGTCGGTGACCTGCGGCCTGCTGGTGTCACTGGTGGTGGCGGCATTGTTCGTGACGTCCTCCCTGCGACTCGATCTGGCATTGCCAATTGCGATTGCGTTCGTGCTCGCACTGCTGAGTCTCGCTGCGGCGATGGTCTATTTCCTGCGTGAAGTTTTCATCGCGACGTCGTCGCTCAGCTTCGGTGGCAGCAGGCCAAGACGCCCCCGGGCGTGACGAACATGCACAGCGTCGCCGCGAACTGACACTTATCAACCAAACGTGTCAGCTGCGCCGACGAACGGTGCGCGGGAGGGTCATTTCCGTGATGCAATGCCCACCGTGCAACCCCGCCAAGTCGGCAATATTCGCGACGGGGATGTCGTTGTGGCATTCCGGAGAACTCAGGAATGCCGGTTCCGCCCACGGAAGTCTTCGTCAAACCCGATGCGTACTGCGTCTCGCGCGATGAGTCGTTGCTCGTCGCCGAACTGACTGGTGCGCTCGCGATCTGCGTCTATGACGACACGCAGCCTGTGGCCGGGCTGCTGCACCTTCGTTACGTCGCGACCAGCAACGACCAGCCGCTGGATCTCACAGACAATACGCTGAGCTCGGACCTGCTGTTGATGGATCGCTTCTGCAAGGAACTGCGGGCCGGCGGCGGCCGCAAGCAGAGCTGGCGCGTCAACATCTTCGGACACACGCCGCAGACGCCGGGCATGGCCGGCCCGGCAGCCACGGTGCTCGATCTCGCCAAGGCGTATTTCGCCGATGGTCGACTGCCGGTGGAATGCAAGGAAGCCGTGCGGCCGCTGGGACTCATCGTGCGCCTGCATGCACGCGAAGGCAGCATCTGGGTAAATGGCACACCCGGCACCGCCACAGGTACCGGACTGGCCGCGCCGGCGGCATGAAATCCCGGGCGAACGCTCGCCCGTGCTCCCGGCCGTTCACACATCACGGGGTTTGCAATACGGTCGTCCGCCTGTAGCCTGTGGTCAGGGCCGCTAGGCCTGACAAAAAACTCGCGACGGCCGCATGCATTCCGAACGCGTCAGGCAACCTTTCTATCGTTCTCTCTATGTCCAGGTGCTGATCGCCATCGCGATCGGTGTACTGCTGGGACACTACGCTCCCGAAACGGCCGTGCAGCTCAAACCGCTGGGCGATGGCTTCATCAAGCTCGTCAAAATGCTCATCGGTCCGGTGATTTTCTGCACCGTCGTCTCGGGCATCGCCGGCATGGAGAGCATGAAGGCGGTCGGCAAGACCGGCGCGCTGGCGCTGCTGTATTTCGAGGTCGTGAGCACGGTGGCGCTGTTGATCGGACTGATCGTTGTCAACGTGGTCAGACCCGGTGCCGGCATGAACGCAGATGTGGCGGCGCTCGATGCCAGCAAAATCGAGGGGTATACGCACGCTGCGCAGGAACAGAGCGTCGTTGATTTCCTGCTCAACGTGATTCCGACGACACTGTTCGACGCATTCGCGCGCGGCGAAGTACTGCAGATCCTTCTGGTCGCACTGCTGTTCGGCTTCGCATTGCATGCCACGGGCGAACGTGGCCGGCCGCTCTACGATTTCATCGATCGCCTGTCGCATGTGCTGTTTCGCATCATCGGCATGATCATGCGGCTGGCGCCGCTGGGTGCTCTCGGTGCCATGGCATTCACCATCGGCACTTATGGCATCGGACAGCTCGGTTCGCTCGCCTGGCTCATGGCGTGCTTCTACGCGACCTGCCTCGTGTTCGTATTCGGAGTGCTGGGATCGATCGCGAAGCTGCACGGCTTCAGCATCTGGAAATTCGTTCGTTACATCCGTGAAGAGCTGTTCATCGTCCTCGGTACCTCATCATCCGAGACCGTGCTCCCGCGCATCATGAGCAAGCTGGAAACCGCAGGGGTGGCGCGGCCGGTCGTCGGACTGGTGATTCCCACCGGCTATTCGTTCAATCTCGATGGCACATCCATCTACCTGACGATGGCTGCGGTTTTCATTGCCCAGGCGACCAATACACCGTTGACGCTGACGCATCAGCTGACGCTGCTCGCGGTGCTGCTGCTCACATCGAAGGGCGCTGCCGGTGTGACCGGTAGCGGTTTCATCGTTCTCGCTGCAACGCTATCGGCCATCGGAACATTGCCGGTGACTGCGCTCGTGCTCATTCTCGGCATTGACCGGTTCATGTCCGAAGCGCGAGCCCTGACGAATCTGGTGGGCAATGGCGTCGCCACGCTGGTCGTTGGCAAATGGTGTGGTGCCGTCGATGATGCGAAACTCCGCGCCGCCCTCGACAATGGACAATGAATGACCGTGCCATGTCCCGGCTGACCTTCCGACCCGCCATCGCTGAGGATGACATCAGCGTCATCGCGGCGCTCGCGCGCGAGATCTGGTACGAATACTACGTGCCGCTGATCGGACGTGATCAGGTTGACTACATGGTCGCGAAATTCCAGAGCACGTCGGCCATGCTGGGGCAGCTGAGTGCAGGCTATGAGTACTTTCTGGTGCAGCGCGACGGGCAGCCCGTCGGCTATCTGTCCATCCAGGTGCAATCGGGAAACTTAATGTTCATCAGCAAGCTTTATCTGCTGCTGGAACAGCGGGGACGCGGAACCGGCCGGGCGATCATGACGTTCATCGAGGATCTGGCTCGGGAACGAGGTGTCGAACTGTTGTGGCTGACGGTCAACAAAGGCAATCCGGCCGTCCATGCTTACGAGCGTCTGGGGTTCCGGGTCGCCGCAGCAATCGTGATGGATATCGGCAATGGCTACGTCATGGACGATTTCCGCATGGAAAAAGTCCTGAGCGGGACGCCTGCGCGCGCCTGATGTACCCGGCCTGCGGTCGGGCTCATGCGACAGGTGTTTTGCCGACGGCTGCGGCATAGACTCGACTCATGAGCGTGTCGATGAATGACGATCGGGGAGACGAAGCTGACAATGCGCGCGGCGATCTGGCCACGTGGCTGGACAATTACACCGCCGGCCGCTGCGACCGCGGACAGATGCAGGCCTCTTTCCTGGAAATCTGCCGCAGCAATCCCGAGGCTCCCTGGGATGCGCTGGCCCTGCTGGATCAGTATCAGCGTCGCGGCCGCATCGATGCCACGCTGGCCCGTTCACTCAAGAGCGACATCGCCCAGCTCGTCTTCGGTGTGGTCAACCAGACCGAGGAAGACCAGGTCGCGGAACGAGTAGACGATCAGGCGACCGACCCCGACACCGAAGATACTCCGCCCGCGTCCGACACCACCGGCACACGCTGGCGCAAGCTGATGGCCGACCGCGAAGCTGCGAGGTCGCGCGAATCGTTCGTCGATCCCGTTCAGTTCAGTCGCGACATCGACCCGGTCACGCGACCGCCGCCGCGCCCGCGTCCAGCACCGGTTCAGCGGTCTGCACCGCCCAACGAGCCCGGGCCCGGCACTGTGCTGCGGGATCGTTACGAGCTGCAGACGATTCTGGGCCAGGGCCGCACCGGTACCGTGTACAAGGCTCTCGATCGGCATCGTTCCCATCTCGACCTGTCGTCGCGCTATGTGGCCGTTCGCGTTCTGAAGCCGAACTACCGCGACAACCCGCAGGCACTCGCGGAACTGGAACGGGAGTTTCATCAGGCGCAATCGCTGTCCCATCCGAACATCGTCAGTGTCTTCGATCTCGACCGCGACGGCGAAACGTACTTCCTGGTGATGGAGGTACTCGAAGGCGAACTGCTGTCCGACGTGCTGCTGCGCCTGGACCAGAAGCCGATGCCGCGCGAACAGGCGCTGGCCATCATCGGCAGCATCGGCGCTGCACTGGCCCACGCCCATCGACGCGGCGTCGTGCATGCGGATCTGAAGCCCGGCAATGTGATCGTGACCGTCGGCGGCGAGGTGAAAGTCCTCGACTTCGGCTTCGTGCGTCGCGAGGTTCCCGAGCCCAGGCGCGGTGAACCCTGGATCGGCGATCCCGCCCACGGCGGATCAGGGAGTGTCACGCTCGGATACGCGAGCGAAGAGCGTGTGAATGCCGAGGCCGCAGGAGAAAGCGAGGACGTTTACAGCCTCGGTTGCATTGCTTATGAACTGCTCTCGGGACAGCACCCTTTCGGCGGCCGATCCGCGCCCCTCGCAAAAGCCTCGGGCCGCTCACCGCAACGGATTGCAGGGCTGAACAATCGGCAGTGGGCCGTGTTGCAGACTGCACTCCAGTGGTCGCGGTCAGACCGTCGTATCGACGTCGTGGAGTTCATTTCGGGGCTGGGATGCACGCAAGTGCGGCAGCAACTCACGCCGCCGCAGGAAATCATGGGTATCGAGCGGCCGCGGCGTTCGGGTCTGGCCATCGGCGCATCACTCGTGGTGCTGTTGCTGGTGGCCGGTGCCATTGCGATGTGGCAGGGATGGTTGCAGACCCCGCCCATCGTGAGACAGGTGCTGGAGAGTGTTGCCGCTCCGAATTCCATATCCGCGCCGGTACCCGCGGAGAACGTCCAGATTCCCGAAGGCACTTCAGCACCGAAGTCTGAAACTTCAGAGCCGGCACCGCAGGCGACGACCCCGCCTTCGGCAACACCGACCCCAACTCCAGCAGCACCGTCACCTCAGGCATCGACGAGTGCGTCGCCGCCGGCCGCGACTGCGGCCTCGCCCGATCCTACGGTCAAGTCCGGCAAGGCCGCCGGAGCGCTCGCTGCATCTGCCAGCGGTGCCGGGGCCGGCCCCAGCGTGGTGTCCTTCGACAAGGACACGTATGTGGCCACGGAAAGCGAGGGCGTCGTGAAGCTCACGGTCAAACGTACTGGCAGCACGCGTCATGCAGCGAGATTTCAATGGACGCTGATTCCGAATTCCGCGGCGGCGGGCGACGACTTCGCAGCGATCGGCCCCGGTACTGAAACCATTGCCGCGGGCCACAACTCGGTCACGCTGGCGATCCCGCTGGTGTCGGATGCGATTCGCGAACCCACCGAGCTTTTTCTCGTCGAGTTGACGGCAGTTGACGATTCGGCCGGGGTGGGCGATCAGGCCCGCGCTGCCGTCATCATCGTCGACGATGATTGAGCGGCAACAACGCATGGACACCCGCCGGCACGGATGCAAGGATCGGCGGCATCATGAACGTCAAACTCTCTGCCCGGACCATCCGGGTGCGCATCGACCGCGCTGAACTCGATACGCTGTTGGCATCGCGTGCGATCACGCTGGAAGTGGCGCTGCCTCGCCATCACGCATTCAGGATCAATGTACGACCGGCCGTGATTGGCGGGTGGTCGCTCGACAGCGATCCCACCGGTACCTGGATTGTCGTCCCGCGCGTTGACCTGGAGGGGCTCGCAGACTCGCTGCCCAGCAAGGAGGGGCTGAAACATTCTTTCGAGCTGAACAACGGCACGAACGTGGATGTCAGTCTCGAAGTGGATGTGAGGGACAGGAAAGGCGCGGATTGACCCGCAAGAGCGGCATAACCGCGCGATCGGTTCGTTACTTCCCTTTCTGCTCGCGTGCTATCGCGCGGTAGCCGATATCGCGGCGGTATTGGATTCCGTCCCAGTGAATGCGATCGGCGAGCGCGTAGGCAGCCTGCTGTGCTTCCAGCACCGACGATCCCAGTCCCACGGCGCACAACACCCGACCGCCGTTGGTGAGAACTTTTTCGCCTTCGAGCCGGGTGCCGGCATGGAATACCTTGCCGGGCAATTCTGCAGCCGCACCGAGCCCGTGAATCGCATCGCCCTTGCGGATGCTGTCCGGATAGCCGCCGGCTGCCAGCACGACACCCACCGCTGCCCGATCGTCCCACCAGGCTTCAGTCTGTTTCAGGCTGCCGGCGAGCGCTGCCTCACAGAGCTGAGTCAGATCGGATTTCAGCCGCATCATGATCGGCTGGGTTTCCGGGTCGCCGAAGCGGCAGTTGAACTCCAGCACATTGGGCGTGCCGTCCGCGGCGATCATCAGGCCGGCGTAAAGGAATCCGAGGTAGGGCGTGCCGTCGCTGGCCAGGCCCCGCACCGTCGGCTCCATGACCTCCCGCATCACGCGCGCATGAATCTCGGGGGTTACGACCGGCGCCGGCGAATAGGCGCCCATGCCGCCCGTATTGGGCCCCTGATCGCCATCGTCGCGGCGTTTGTGATCCTGGGAAGTCGCGAGCGCGAGGATGTCCGTGCCGCTGACGATCGCGATGAAGCTGGCTTCCTCGCCTTCGAGAAATTCTTCGATGACGACCGTGTCGCCCGCGTGTCCGAACTGACCGTCGAACATCGCCTGAGCGCTGCGTATGGCTTCGTCGGAGGTGGCGCAGATGATCACGCCCTTGCCCGCGGCGAGCCCGTCGGCTTTGACGACCAGCGGCGCGCGCTGCGCGCGTACCCACGCCGGATCGAAATTCTCCCTGGTGAAGGTGGCGTAGGCGGCGGTGGGAATCCGGTGACGGGTCAGAAAGTCCTTGGTAAAGGCTTTCGAGCCTTCGAGCTGCGCGGCTGCCTTGCGTGGGCCGAAACACTTCAGCCCCGCCGCCTCGAAAGCGTCCGTGACGCCGAGTACCAGAGGGGCTTCCGGGCCGACAATGGTCAGGTCGATCTGTTCGCGCTGGGCGAAATCCACCAGCGAGGCAATGTCGTCAACCGCAATGTCGACGTTCTGCACGCGCGGCTCCAGCGCGGTTCCCGCGTTGCCGGGCGCCACGAAAATCGCGTCGACTCGTGGCGACTGAGCGACTTTCCAGGCGAAGGCATGCTCGCGGCCGCCGGAACCGATGATGAGAACTTTCATGGCGCACTCGCCGCGAGTGCGCTGGCTGCTGGCCAACTAGTCTGCTGGTCTGCTGGCCAGAAGCTTCCAAGCATGCGCATTGTTCATCTCTCGCTGATCTTTGTCTGGCTGGCGGACTAGCCGCTGGCGGACTGGTTGCTTCGTCACTGAGCAGCTCAGTGACGGAAATGCCTCATCCCGGTCAGCACCATGGCCATCCCGTGTTCGTCGGCCGCAGCGATGACTTCGTTGTCACGCATCGAACCGCCCGGCTGGATGACGGCCTTGATGCCGAATTCGGCAGCGACGTCGAGACCATCGCGGAACGGGAAGAAGGCATCCGATGCCATGACGGCGCCTGCAACGATCAGACCTTCATCTGTGGCCTTCATGGCTGCGATACGGCTGGAGACGACGCGGCTCATCTGACCCGCGCCGACACCGATGGTCGTGCGATCGCGCGCATAAATGATGGCGTTGGATTTGACGTACTTGCAGACCTGCCAGGCGAACATCAGGTCGTCCAGTTCGGCTGCCGTCGGCTGCCGTTTCGTCACGACCTTGAGGCCGCTCTTTGCCACCGTCGCGTCATCGCGCGTCTGCACCAGCAGTCCGCCGTTCACGCTGCGATATTCATGGCGCAGATTGCCGGGATTCAGGCCGCTTGTGGTGAGCACGCGTACGTTCTCTCTGCGTGCGCAGATCGCGAGCGCCTCGCTTTCCACTTCAGGCGCGATGATCACTTCCACGAACTGGCGATCGATGATTGCGCGCGCAGTGTCCACCGTCAGTGCACGATTGAAGGCGATGATGCCGCCGAAGGCTGAGGTCGGATCCGTCTTGTAGGCCTTCTCGTAAGCAGCGAGCGTGTCTGCGGCCACTGCAACGCCACAGGGGTTTGCGTGCTTGACGATTACGCAGGCCGGCTCGTCGAACTGCCGCACGCATTCGAATGCGGTGTCGCCGTCGGCAATGTTGTTGTACGAGAGCGTCTTGCCCTGCAGCTGCTTCGCACTGCTGATGCTGGCACCTTGCGCGTCCGCGGCGGTATAGAACGCACCGGCCTGATGCGGATTCTCGCCGTAGCGCAGGTCCATGCGTTTGCGGAAATGCAGGGCCAGGGACTGCGGAAACTCTGCTGGCGAACTTTCGGTGACGCGACCGAGATAACTGGCCACGGCGGAATCGTAGGTCGCGGTGTGTGCAAAGGCTTTTGCCGCCAGCCGCTTGCGGGTCTGCTCCGAAACACCACCATCCGCTCCGGAGATTTCCGCGACGATTCCGGCGTAATCCGCGGGATCCACGACCACGGCGACGCGATCGTGATTCTTCGCCGCGGCGCGCACCATCGCGGGCCCGCCAATGTCGATGTTCTCGATGGCATCTTCGAAGGTGCAGTCGGGTCTGGCGATCGTGGCGGCGAAAGGATAGAGATTCACCACCAGCAGGTCGATCGGCTCGATCCCGTGCTCACGCATGACCTGATCGTCGACATTGCGACGGCCGAGCAATCCGCCGTGAATCTTCGGATGCAGCGTCTTCACCCGGCCATCCATGATTTCAGGAAAGCCCGTGTGAGCGGACACCTCGGTGACCTTGATGCCATTCTTTTCCAGCAGCGCGGCCGTGCCGCCCGTCGAGAGAATGGCGACGCCGTGCTGCTGCAAGGCACGTGCAAAATCGACGAGACCGTCCTTGTCGGAAACGGAGAGCAGGGCGCGACGGATTTTTTGAGACATGTGACGAGAGAGACGAAATTGACGTGAGTGACGAGGGTACGCAAGAGTCAGTGGCTACGTCACTCGCATCACCCGCGTGTCTTGCGTCAGCCGGGCGGCGAACTCAGTTCGCCAGCCCATATGTCTTCAGCTTCTTGCGCAGCGTGCCGCGATTGATACCAAGGATGTCCGCGGCGCGGCTCTGATTGCCTTCGGCGTAATCGAGCACGGCCTTGAACAGGGGCTCTTCGACTTCGCGCAGCACCAGGTCGTACAGCTGTCCCGGCTTGTGGCCGTTGAGCGTTTCGAAATACGAGTTGAGCGCTTCGGCTGTCATGGTGCGCAGGGGCATTGAACGCGATGCAGGTCTGATCATTGGCTCTCTCCGAGCTCTCGTTTTTTTCTTGGGCGCCATGGACTCTCCCGCCAGTCTTCGATGATGCAGACAAATTCAGGCGGCAGCGTCGAGCGAGGAGACCCGCAAGGCTGCCAGCGCATCGAAATACGCCCGCGCATGATCGAGCTGCGACTGCGCGTCTGTTGCCTGCATCACGGCATGTCGCAAAGCTTGCGCTGACGCGCGGCTCTTCGCATACCAATCGATGTGTTTGCGCGCGACCCGGACTCCGACGTCTTCCCCATAGAAGGCATGCAGGTCACGCAAATGGGCGAGCATGATATCACGTACTTCTTCGCCGGAAGGCGAAGCACAAACAGTGCCATCGCGCAGGAACGCGGCGATCTCGCGAAAAATCCACGGTCTGCCTTGTGCGCTGCGGCCGATCATCAGGCCATCTGCGCCCGTTTGTTCAAGCACCGTCTTCGCCTTGTGCGGTGAGTCGATGTCGCCATTGGCAAAAACCGGAATCGCGACGCTCTGTTTGACCGCACGAATCGTTTCGTACTCCGCGTTTCCCTCATACATGCAGGCGCGCGTGCGGCCATGGATGGCAAGCGAACGGATGCCGATGTCCTCGGCCATTCGTGCAATTGCAACCGCATTGCGCTGCGTGGCGTCCCAGCCCGTGCGCATTTTCAGCGTCACAGGGACCTGCACAGCCTTGACAACCGCCTCGAGGATTTGCCGGACCAGCGTCTCATCGCGCATCAACGCCGAACCGGCCGCCTTGTTGCACACCTTCTTTGCGGGGCAACCCATGTTCAGATCGATGATCTGCGCGCCGGCATCGACGTTGCGCTGCGCGGCTTCGACCATCATCGCCGGATCGCCGCCGGCAATCTGCACCACGCGCGGTTCGGGTTCGCCGCTGTGATCCATGCGTCGCCGCGATTTGTCGGTGTGCCACAGACGCACATCGGACGTCAGCATTTCTCCCGCGGCAATTCCCGCACCCATGCGCCGGCACAGCAAACGAAACGGCAGATCGGTCACGCCGGCCATCGGGGCGAGCGCGAGATTGTTGTCGAGACGGTAAGGACCGATTGCAAGAGGCATGAGCTGCTGGGTTTCCGGGCTGGCCAGAGCCGCAAAAAACGGGTGTGCAGTCTGTCAGGCCGGCGGCGCCAAGCCAATGCTTGCGGTCGGTTCTTTTGCGGGGATGCCGGAGAGTTCCCGGCTGCTGACTTATTCCGGGACTTCCGCAGCGCAGACGGGCGCCGACGCTCTGCCTCGCAGGCAGACATCGAAGCGGAAACCTTCCGCGTCGGCGCCGGGATCGACGATGACAATGGTCGCATTGACGGGCTGCCCGGGCGCCAGCAATCGATCGGTCGAGGTCCCGGGGTCCAGATACTCCGCGGGCTCGAATTCCCGGGCGCGCACCTGATCGCCCCAGCGGTCCTCGAGTACGAGCTTCAGCAATGGGTACGGCTGAGGGAATGGCGCGCGATTGGTGACGCTTGCGCGAACCCGCAGGGTGCCCGGATGCGTCGGGTCGGAAATCACGCCCCACTGTTTGATTTCATACGCGTGCAGATGCCAGTCGGGCGTGAGGGTGAGCCCGACCGCGCTGTAGATCCGCGTCACGAGCGGACCCAGGCGTGGATGGCGAGCGAGTTCTGCACGGTAGTGGTGTGCGATCTGAATCATCAGCAGCAGTAGCAGCGGCACCGCCAGCAGATTCCAAAGCAGCGCATTGTGCTTGCGGCGTGGCGGTGCGATCAGCTCGAAATCGTCCGATTGCGCTTCGGCTGCCCGGGACTGCGCAGCGGCTGCGGCCAATCGTGTTGCAAAGCGGTCGCGCTCGACGAACGGTGCATCGTCGTCGTCCTGCTCGGCCGCGCCTGTGTCGGACGCGCCGACATCCCCATCGATCTGGATGCCATCGGCCGAGCCCGTGAGCAGCTCATCGTCGGCGTCATCGAATTCAACCCACTCTTCGGTGACTTCCTGTCGCACCGGCTCATCAGGATCATCGAGCGCGCGATACGTGCCGGTGATGGCGATATGGCGGCCTTCGAGCGTGATGTCCTCCTGTTCCGCCGGCTCTTCGACCTGGATGCGATCGGGTGGCGCTTGAGGCGCGACATCATCTGTCGGCTCATCTTCGATCAGACGCTCGAGTGCATCGAACTGCGTGTGACAACGCCCGCATCGCACCTGCCCATGCGCGACTCGCAGGATTTCGCTGGTGATGCGAAACGTGGTCTGGCAGTTGGGGCACTGGGTCAGCAAGCGGTGCTACTTCCGTCGTCCATCGACGCGTGCCCAGTCATCGCGCACGCTCACGGGAGCGATATCAAACCACGGGGCGTAGCGCGTCGCTACCTGTGCCGCCTGATCGCGCAGCACACCGGAGAGCACGATGGCGCCGCCCGGCTTTACCAGCGCAGCCAGTGTTGGCGCCAGTTCGAGCAGCGGTTCGGCCAGGATGTTCGCGAGCACGATGTCGACGGGCGCTGTGCTCAGCTCCTCGACACCCGAGGCTGCCAGGCGGTTGGCGACGCCATTGCGAGCTGCGTTGTCGCGAGTGGCAGTGACCGCCTGCGGATCTATATCGACACACTGAGCCGATTCCGCACCGAGTTTCAGGGCGGCAATGGCGAGGATGCCGGAGCCGCATCCATAGTCCAGCACGCTCTTGCCGCGCACATCTGCGCCATCGAGCCACGCGAGGCACAGTGCGGTGGTCGCATGGGTGCCGGTGCCAAATGCGAGACCCGGATCGAGATCGATGAAGACCGGCTGGAGGCTGGAGGCTGGAGGCTGGGGGGCGGAAGCAGGTCGCGCATATGCACCGTCCGCCGTCCGCCGTTCGCCATTCAATTCCTCCGGCCTTTGTCCGTCCGGACAGATCCACAAACGCTGTCCGAACCGCATCGGCCGAAAGTCCTTGAGCCACTCGCGCTCCCAGGGGCGATCGGGGATTTCCTCGAACTCGAGCGGCGGCAGGGGTTGCGGCAACTGCGACAGTAGTAATGCCTGAATCACCTGCGGATCGGAGCTGGCATCGAACAGTGCCTTGATCTTCACACTGGGCCACAGCGGTGTGGTTCCCGGCGCCGGTTCCAGTACCGGATCGTCAGCAGCATCCTCGAGCGTGATCGACGATGCACCGGCGATCAGGAGTGCATCCTCGAAGGGTTCAGGATCCGCCGCACCGACGCAAAGGGTGAGTTGAACAAAGGGCATGATGAATCTTCACGCGCAGGGCATGAGTGGCGCGGGTACCCACCGGCGGTCCTGAGCCGTCCCGGCCATCCCCGCCACTCGCGCCATCTGCGTCACTTGATTCCGAGCCGGCGCTCCAGATAGTGAATATCCAGACCGCCCGCCTTGAACGCTGCGTGATTGAAGATTTCCTGGTGCAAGGGAATGTTGGTCTTGATGCCTTCGATCACCATCTCCGACAGCGCATTTTTCATGCGTGCAATGGCCGTGTCGCGGTCTTCGCCGTAAGCAATGACTTTGCCGATCATGGAGTCGTAAAACGGCGGTACCACGTAGCCGCTGTACAGATGGCTGTCGACACGGATGCCCGGGCCTCCGGGCGGGTGAAACAGTTTCACCGGGCCGGGCGAGGGTATGAAGCCCTTCGGATCTTCGGCATTGATGCGGCATTCAATGGCGTGGCCGCGGATCTGGATGTCATTCTGCGTCCACGGCAATTGTTCGCCGGCGGCGATGCGCAGCTGAGCCTTGACGATGTCGATGCCGGTAATGAGTTCGGACACCGGATGCTCGACCTGCACGCGCGTGTTCATTTCGATGAAATAGAACTCGCCATCCTGATACAGAAATTCCAGCGTTCCCGCGCCGCGATAACCGACGTCGCGACAGGCCGCGATGCAGCGATCGCCGATCGCCTTGCGCTGTTTCGGCGTGATCCCTGGAGCCGGCGCCTCTTCGATCACTTTCTGATGGCGACGCTGCAGTGAGCAGTCACGTTCTCCGAGGTGAATCACGTTGCCGTAGTGATCGGCGAGCACCTGGATCTCGATATGGCGCGGCTTCTCCAGAAACTTCTCCATGTAGACCTCGGGATTGCCGAAGGCCGCCTGGGCTTCCGCCTGCGTCACATTGATCGCGTTGAGCAGTGTTGCGTCGCTGTGTACGACGCGCATGCCGCGGCCGCCACCACCACCGGAAGCCTTGATGATCACGGGGTAACCGATCTCGCGCGCAATGCGGAACGTTTCATCCGGATCGGTGCCCAGGGGACCGTCGGACCCCGGTACGCACGGTACGCCGGCGGCCTTCATGACGCGGATGGCTGAGACCTTGTCGCCCATCATGCGAATGGTCTCGGGTTTCGGCCCGACGAAGATGAATCCGCTCTTTTCGACACGCTCAGCGAAGTCTGCGTTTTCGGACAGAAAGCCGTAACCGGGATGGATGGCCACCGAATCGGTGACTTCCGCGGCGCTGATGATCGCCGGCATGTTCAGATAGCTTTCTTTCGACGAGGGCGGTCCGATGCAGACGGATTCGTCGGCGAGCAGCACGTGCTTCTGATTGAAATCGGCGGTCGAATGCACGGCCACCGTCTTGATGCCGAGTTCGCGACACGCTCGCAGGATGCGAAGCGCGATTTCGCCGCGATTGGCGATGACGACTTTTTCAAGCATGGGTTTTTTTGAAAGGCTAAGAGGCTCTGGGCTCTGGCCAGAACAGGAGGCTGGGTTCCGTTCGTCGGCTCTGGCCAGCAGCCCGCAGCCCGGTACCCAGCAGCCCGGTTATTCGATGATGAAAAGAGGCTGGCCGAACTCGACCGGCTCGCCGTTCTTCACCAGGACGGCCGTCACTTTGCCGGCCTTGTCGGATTCGATCTGGTTCATCATCTTCATGGCTTCGATGATGCACAGCGTATCGCCGACGTTCACTTCACTGCCGATGTCGACGAACTGCTTGGCGCCCGGCGTGGGAGCTGAATAGAAGGTGCCGACCATGGGTGCAGTGACGGTGTGATCGTTGCGCGCTGCCGCTGCGACTGGTGCGGAGGAGGCAGCCGCGGCGACCGGCGCAGCAACAGGTGCTGCGGCAGGCGCAGCCGCATAGTGAACGACCGGTGCCGGGGCGGCGCCGCCCGGCGGATAGCGGCTGATGCGTACCGACTCCTCGCCTTCGCTGATCTCGATTTCGGCGATGCCCGATTCCTCGAGCAGTTCGATCAGTTTCTTGACTTTGCGGATATCCATGTAAGGTCCTCGGTTTGTTCTTTTCCTATTTGCGCGCCGGGCTGTGCGTTGCCTGCGCGAGATGGTGAGTCGCAGCACGCAGCGCCAGTTCGTACCCGATGGCGCCCAGGCCGGTGATGGTGCCGACTGCGATGTCGGAGAAGTACGAGTGATGCCGGAAGGCCTCTCTCGCGTGAACGTTGCTCAGGTGCACTTCAATGAAGGGGATCTTCACACCCAGCAGGGCATCGCGCAGGGCGACGCTGGTGTGGGTGAAAGCAGCCGGATTGAAGATGATGAAGGCGACGTGCGTTCCCGGCGCTTCGTGGACCCGCGCGATCAGTTCGGCTTCCGAATTGCTCTGGAAGCTCGACAGATGATGGCCAGCCTCAGTCGCCAGCTGGGTGAGACGTGCACCAATCTGATCCAGCGTCACGGCGCCGTAGATGCCCGGCTCGCGCGTGCCGAGCAGGTTCAGATTCGGGCCGTTCAATAGTAAAAGGTGGGCCATAAGCCGGTTCGAGCAGGCTCTCGGGTTAGCACTTCAGCGGAGATGGCCGCGATTTGTATCAGTTTTATGAACTTTTAGCGATGGTTTCGCGGCGCGGAGTCTTCGAGGCGTCGCCAGCAGGGAGCGAAATCGCAACACCATGCTCACAGGAACCGCGCGCAAATGGTGCCCGGAGCCCACGTTCGGGCACCGCCGCTGCGGAGATTCACGGCTGATTTGCGGGCCGGCGCTCAGCCCGCAGCGTCTGTTGACGCGGCCGCCGAGGGTAATTGCTGGAGTTGTCTCGCCACAACGCTGCGCGCCGCTGTCGGGGTGAGTTCGCCCTTGTTGACCCGGGTCACCGCATCGATGAAGACCTCCGACTGGGGTCGGGTCAGCTCTCCGAGATGGATCGCCACGATCCGGTCCTGATTGTCGGTGAAGACGGTGAATGGAAAGCCAATCGAGCCGGCGGCGAACTGCGTAACCGCCTGCATGTCCGCATCGATGAGAATCGGATAGTCGATGCCGATGTCCTGCGCGTACTTCACGACGTCGTCATGCGCGTCGCCGGCCACGCCGACGACCTGGAATCCGCTGGCCGCCTGCTCAGCCTGAAGCTGCCTCAGCAATGGGATTTCGCGGCGACAGGGCGCGCACCAGGTGGCCCAGAAATTCACGATCATGGATTTTCCGGTCCAGTGGCGGATCGAGGTCGCATTGCCATCGAGATCAGGCAGGGAGAATTCGGGGAGTTCAGCCGGGGCGCCGGTCTCCGCTGGCTCAGCTGTCGCAGCGGGCAGCTGTGCCTGCATGGCTGGCGCCGGTTCGATGTGGGGCGCCAGCGCGAATCGATAAATGACAAAGCCCGCCGCGGCCGCCACGACTGCGACAATTGCATAGACAGCTGATTTCACTTCAGACCTCGGATCGGGGAGCCACGGGCGGGAGCAGGATTACCGCAAAAGAGATCGAAAAAAGATTGACGGTTGGACGCCGATCGACACAACGAACGTCCTCCGGCCATCGTTCAATTCCTTTATCAGAATCTCTTGGCGGCCATCCTCGCCCGGCATCAGGTTGACGCGAACGCCGCGGCTACATGTTCACGGAAGCGTGCGGCGGGCGCGAATCCTACCAGCCGGAAGTTCTTGCGCTCCACGCCATCGCTGCCGAAAAAAGCAATGGTGGGCGGGCCAAAAATTTCAAAACGACTGAGCAGGGCCTTGTCGTCGTCATCGTTCGCGGTGACGTCAGCCTGCAGCAGAACCGCGTTTGCCAGTGCGGCTTGCACCTGCGCGTCCGTGAACGTGTATTTCTCCATCTCCTTGCAGGACGTACACCAGTCTGCATAGAAGTCGAGCATGACGGGCTTCCCGGCCGCTGACGCAGCAGCAACGGCCTCGTCGAGATCTGCCGTGGTCTTGATGCGCTGGAATGTCAGCCGGCTCTCGATTGCGCCGCCGCTGGTTGCGCGCAGCTGGCCGAGAGGTTGCAGCGGGTCATGGCTGCCCGCCGCGGCACCGATCAGCAGCAGAATGCCGTACACCACAGACATGAGTCCGACCGCGCGGAGCGGCGAAGCAATCGGGGCGCCGCTGCGACCCTTGAGCGAGAAGATCCAGAACCCCGCAATCATGGCGAGAGCCGACCACAACAGCATCGCCAGCGTATCCGGCAGCAACGGCTGCGCCAGATAGATGGCGACGCCCAGGAACAGTACGCCGAACAACTGTTTGACCGTGTCCATCCAGGGGCCTGCCTTCGGCAGCAGACTTCCCGCCGACGCACCAACGATCAGAAGCGGTACGCCCATGCCGAGTCCGGTCGCGTACAGCGCGAGCGCACCGCGCAGGATCTGTCGCGACTGACTGATGACTGACAACGCAGCGATGATCGCCGGCGCGACGCACGCGGTCACGACGAGCGCGGACAGCGCGCCCATGATGAAAGTCCCGACGAAGGTGCCGGATTTCTGTTTGTTGCTGACATCGGTGAGTCGGGTTTGCAGTGCCGCGGGCAATTGCAGCGTGTAGGCACCGAACATTGCGAAGGCCAGCGCGATGAACAGCAGCACCATCAGGGCGATGATCCATGGCTGCTGAAAAAATGCCTGCGGCGCCTGTTTGAATGCCAGCACGAAAATGGCGCCAGCGGCTGCATAGGTGAGTGCCATGCCCTGTACATAGGTGAAGGCGAGGGCAAAGCTGCGTTTGCGCGTGACCTGCTCACCCTGTCCGACGATGATCCCGGAAAGGATCGGAATCATCGGCAGCACGCACGGCGTCAGCGATAACAGCAGACCTGCGCCGAAGAACGTGAGCAGGGCGAACACGATGCTGTCGCCCTGAAGAGCGGCGGCAAGACGATCCTGTTCGGCGACCGGCTCACCCGATGAAGGCGGATTTTCGGAGGCCGTGGGCAGCGTGGTCGCAGTGGTCGCGGGAGGCAGGTCGACATCGACGATCTTGGTGATCGGGTTGTAGCAAAGACCGCCATCCGCGCAGCCCTGATAGGTCACGTTCAGCGTCAGCTTGCCGCCCGCGCCGGCGGGCCGCGCCACCGGCACACTGCCTTCGAGCATCTCGTGATAGACCTCGACGTCGCCGAAGAACTCATCGTGCTTCGGATCGCCTTTGGGCAGTACGAGGGCCCCCAGTTTTACATCGGGGGTATCTGTCGTGACCGAAATGCGGTGCCGGTAAAGGTAGTAACCCTCGGCGATCACCCAGGTGAGTGCCACCGAGTCCGGCTTGTCCATGCCTGCGCCAAACCGGAATGCCTCGTCCGGCGGCAGAAATTCGTCGCCTCCGGACTTCGGCTTGAGGAAGGAACGCAGGTCGGCACCAGCGCCTCTGGCGGTCGCGGCAGGCACAGCAACCTGCGCCAGCCATTTCTGGGGTGGATAGCACAAGCCCGCATCGGCGCAGCCCTGAAGTTTCAGTTCGATGGAGAGTGACGCCGGGCGTTTGGCCTGGAACGTGATGGGAACCGGCACATCGAACTTGCCACGATAGATTTCCTGTTCGCCGAAATACTCATCCGTATGCGATTCGCCTTTCGGCCAGGCGGCTTCGCCGAGTTGCACCCCAGCGTGATCCGATGGGGTCTGCTCACTCGACGCCGCAGATGTTTTCGCCAGGGCAACGCCCATGCGGTTCCTGTAGAGGTAGTAGCCCTTCTCGATATTCCACGACACGATCAGCCGATCGTTCTCGATGCGGGTCGTGTATTTGTATGCCTGCTGCGGGGGCAGGAAATCATCCGCGGCCCCGGCGGGTGCCAGCAGACCCAACGCAATTGCGATGGCGGCCAGCGCACGCAGCGCGGCGTTCAACAGCCCAGTCTTCTTCATCACTTTTCCTTTGACGCAACGCCCTGTCGGACCCACGCCAGATACGCTTCATTTCCGCTGGCCACCGGCAGGACCAGCCATTCTGGGAGTTCATAGGGGTGCAGAGCCTTGAGCCGTGCCTCAAGTTCAGCTGCCCGCGGGGCGGTGGTCTTGATGAGGAGCAGGGTCTCGGTCCCGTCCTGCAGTTGACCGTCCCAGACATAAGACGATTGCACGCCGGCGATGCGATTGATGCAGGTGGCGAGCCCTTCCTTGATCAGCGCTTCGGCAATCTGGCGCGCGGTGGTCTCGTCGGGACAGGTGGTCAGCCCGATAATTACTTGATCAATCATGGATTTATCAGCCAGTTGGCGGGCCGGCAGCATAAGGCGATCAGCAACGGGTGTCACCAGAACTACACACAAACATCCCTTGAAATCGTAAG
>DASTRD010000077.1:0-2785 GCA_035761425.1 Povalibacter sp. | reverse complement strand
GCCTTCGCCTTGTTGACGATCTCCGTGAATCGGGCCTGATCGATCCCAGGGATCTTCGCACTCACGTCGAGATGGCTCGACGTAATCGAGAATCCGTCGCCCGTCTTGTCGAGGGTCACAGCTGCGCTGGCCTCGATACGCTCGGGCGTGAATCCGGCTTCACCCAGCATGAGCGAAAACGCCATTGCGAAGCAGCCCGCGTGCGCCGCTGCGATCAGTTCCTCCGGATTGGTGCCCGGGCCAGACTCGAAACGCGCCTTCACGCCATAGGCGGCTTCATTCAGTGCGCCGCTCTGGGTGGAGATCGTGCCGCCGCCTTCCTTGAAGCTGCCCTTCCAGACTGCCGATGCCTTCTTGATCATGATCGCTCCTCAAGACAAGTGGCATTCGCCAATGCGAATGCGACAGTGGGGCGCCACGCTGACGCTCAATGCGCCGCGCGCGAATGCGCCGAAGAATGCGCTGATGTGCGTGATCGCGCCGTGGACGAACCGGCGGCAACTGCCACCCGCCGCCGCTGCCGGGCGACGAGAAAGTCCCGCAGCACGATCGCGCCGTTGTGCTCGGTGTCATGCGCGCTGTAGAGCAAGGTCACCGTTCCGCGTTTGCTTGCCTCCAGCAATCCCCGCCATGCGTCCGGGTTCGCCCGCAGCTCCTGCCGGTAGCGTTTCTGAAATTCAGTCCAGCGTTCGGGCTGATGTCCGAACCATTTGCGCAGCTCGGTACTCGGCGCCACCTCTTTCAGCCACGCCTCCATGATCAGCGATTCCTTCTTCATGCCGCGCGGCCACAGCCGTTCGACGAGAAAACGCCGACCATCCCGCGGTTCCGCCGGATCGTACGTGCGCTTGATGCGAATCATGTGGTCCTCTTCCCCGCATCGGGTGCATCGGACAGCAACTGGTCGAGCACGTAAGGAAGAATCCCGCCCGACTCGTAGTAGGCCACTTCGATCGGCGTATCGATGCGCACCAGGACGGACACAGAGTCGACTTTCCCGTTGCCGCGAGTGATGCGCAATGTCGCGGTCTGACGCGGGCGCAGTTCGCCATCGAGTTCCAGATCGAACCGCTCTGTGCCATCCAGTGCCAGCGTCTGCGCGCTGACACCTTTCGTGAACTGACATGGCAGCACACCCATGCCGATGAGATTCGAGCGATGAATGCGCTCGAAGCCGCCGGCAATGACGGCACGAATACCGAGCAGGCGCGTGCCCTTGGCCGCCCAGTCACGTGAACTGCCTGCGCCGTAATCCTCGCCCGCGACAATGACCAGCGGTACGCCCTCCGAGCGATAGCGCTCTGCGGCATCATAGATGCTCATCTGCTCGCCGCTCGCCTGGTGCCGTGTGACGCCACCTTCCACGCCGGGCGTCATGAGGTTGCGGATGCGAATGTTCGCAAACGTACCGCGTACCATCACTTCATGGTTGCCGCGCCGCGCACCGTAGCTGTTCAGATCTTCAACGGCCACCCCGGCACGCTGCAGATAACTGCCGGCGGGCGCTGTCGGCTTGATCGCACCGGCAGGACTGATGTGATCCGTCGT
This sequence comes from Povalibacter sp., assembly GCA_035761425.1. Lineage (GTDB taxonomy): Bacteria > Pseudomonadota > Gammaproteobacteria > Steroidobacterales > Steroidobacteraceae > Steroidobacter. The sequence continues at coordinate 1,237 of DASTRD010000077.1, read as the reverse complement.
GATCGAATCGCCGAAGATCGCCAGGGCGCGCGCGCCCGAGACGCCGCCGCTAAGGTGCTGCGTCATGGATTCGTCGAAGTACGGCGGTTCGCGGATGTAGAGTGACGCATCGCTCCACTCATATACCTTGCCGGCTGCGGTGGAGATCTCGTTCCACAGCGGATTCTGATCGGCAAAACCGCTGTACACGCGGCGATATTCTTCCGGATCGAACGCACTGCGCAGCAATGCATCGACCTCGGCGAGCGATGGCCACAGATCGCGAAGATGGACTTCGGCGCCGTCGACAACGGCGAGCGGATCACGGGTCAGATCGAGATCCACGCGCCCGGCGATGGCAAAGGCCACGACCAGCGGCGGACTCATCAGAAAGTTGGCCTTCACGCTCTGGTGAATGCGTGCTTCGAAATTTCGATTGCCCGACAGCACGCTCGCGCTGATGATGTCGTTCTTCAGAATCGCATTCTCGATTTCCGGATCGAGCGGACCGGAGTTGCCGATGCACGTCGTGCAGCCGTAACCGACGACATTGAAACCGAGCTGATCGAGAAATGGTTGCAATCCGGTCTTGAGCAGATACTCGCTGACCACGCGCGAGCCGGGCGCGAGCGAGGTCTTGACCCACGGCTTCACTTTCAAGCCACGCTCGACGGCCTTCTTCGCGAGCAATCCCGCGGCCAGCATCACGCTCGGATTGGACGTGTTGGTACATGAGGTGATGGCGGCGATCACGACATCGCCGTGCTCCAAGTCTGCCGCCTTCTGACGCCAGTGTCTGTCGCTGCTTCGCGAGTTGTTTGGCGTCGGGCGATTGTTCATCATCTCGACTTCGGTGAGCGTACTGGTGTTCTCTGCGCATCCGTCGGGAATCGTGTCGGACGACTGTCTGCCGCCACCGGGGCGCGGCGGATCGACCTGTTCCTGAGGCACGGCAAAGCGATGTGCCACCTCATCCTGCGGCTTTGCGTATCCCTGCGGGCTCGTGAGCAGACTCAGGAACCGCTGTTTGAGATCGCCGAGTGCAATACGGTCTTGCGGACGTTTCGGACCGGAGACCGACGGCTCGATGCCGGCAAGATCCAGATCGATGACTTGTGTGTAGTCGCACTGTCCCGCGCGCGGCGTGCCGAACATTTCCTGCGCCTGGTAGTAGCGGCGCACCAGGTCCACCTGTGCTTCGGTGCGCCCGGTGGCGAGCAGGTAACGGCAGCTCTGCTCGTCCACCGGAAAATATCCG
>DASTRD010000076.1:0-17677 GCA_035761425.1 Povalibacter sp. | reverse complement strand
ACGACGTGACACTGGGTGCAGAAATAGCGGCGCGGCGAGATCTCCGCCAGGAAGTCATAGTCGCGATCCATGTAGTGCGTCGCGCTCACCATCGGCGCGCCGAACTCCTGATTGCGCACGCGTGCATGGCAGTACATGCACATGTTCACATTGCGGGTGATTTCGTACTTGTCGATGGCATGCGGGATGGTCGGCGGCTGACTGGTGTAGGCGCGGCCCCGCTTGACGTCGAAGTTCTCTTCGCGCGCCAGCGGCGGCGCCTTCGGTTCCTTGTCCAGCGCCTCGGGTCCGCGCAGACCGGTGCCGAGTTCATCCGCTGCCGGGTTGCCGGCAACCAGCAGCAATGCAGTCCACACAGCGAACAGCCTGCGCATCACACGGCTCCCAGCGGCACGATCTTCACCGCACATTTCTTGTAGTCGGTCTGCTTCGAGATCGGGTCGGTGGCATCGAGCGTCACCTTGTTGATGAGCTGCGAGGCATCGAACCATGGCACGAACACCACGCCGCGCGGCGGCTTGTTGCGTCCGCGCGTTTCCACACGCGAGCGGATCTCACCGCGTCGTGAAACAACCTTGACCTCAACGCCGCGACGCACACCGATGGCTTCGGCGTCGTCGGGATGCATGAACACGACGGCATTCGGGAAGGCGCGATAGAGCTCGGGCACGCGGCCCGTCATCGATCCGGAATGCCAGTGTTCCAGTACCCGTCCGGTGACCAGCCAGTAGCCGAACTCCTTGTCAGGCGACTCTGCCGGCGGTTCGTAGGGCAGGGCGAAGATGTTGGCGCGACCATCCTTGTTGCCATAGAACTCGAATTCCGCTCCTGCCTTCACATAGGGATCGAGACCTTCGCGATAGCGCCAGCGCGTTTCCTTGCCGTCCACGACCGGCCAGCGCAATCCGGTCACTTCGTGATACCTGTCGAACGGTGCGAGATCGTGCCCGTGACCGCGACCGAAGCTGGCGTATTCCTCGAACAGGCCCTTCTGAACGTAGAACCCGAATGCGCGCGATTCGTGGTTCTCATATTCACGATCCATCTGCGTGAGTGGGAACTGGTTGACCTGGCCGTTGGCGTACAGCACATCGAAGAGCGTCTTGCCGCGATAGCCCGGATTGGCAGCGAGCAGCTCCGCCGGCCACACCTCATCGGTCTTGAAGCGCTTCGAAAACTCCATGAGCTGCCACAGATCCGAGCGCGCCTCACCGGGCGCATTGACGAGCTGATGCCAGAACTGCGTGCGCCGTTCGGCGTTGCCGTAGGCACCTTCCTTTTCCACCCACATTGCGCTGGGCAGGACCAGGTCAGCGGCCTGCGCGGTCACGGTCGGATACACATCCGAGACCACTATGAAGTTGGCGGGATTGCGATAACCGGGCAGCGTCTCCTCGTTCAGATTCGCTGCGGCCTGCACGTTGTTGTTCACCTGCACCCAGTACGCGTTGAGCTTGCCGTCGCGCAACATGCGGTTCTGTTCCACCGCGTGATAACCGGGCTGCGGATCGATCGTACCCGCCGGCAGTTTCCACAGATGTTCGGCGTGGGCGCGGTGTTCCGGATTGGTGACCACCATGTCGGCGGGCAGGCGATGTGCAAACGTGCCGACTTCCCGCGCAGTGCCGCAGGCCGAAGGCTGACCCGTGAGCGAGAACGGACTGTTGCCGGGTGTCGAGATCTTGCCGGTGAGCAGATGCAGGTTGTAGCAGAGCTGATTGGCCCACACGCCGCGTACGTGCTGATTGAATCCCATCGTCCAGAACGAAGTCACTTTGACCTTCGGATCGGCATACAGCTCGGCGAGTTCCTGCAGCCACTGACGCGAACAACCGGAGATCTCGATCGCCCGTTCGAGTGTGTAGGGCTTCACGAAGGCCGCGTATTCCTCGAACGACATTGGCGTGGAGTCGCCGGGATGCGAGGCATTTTTCGCCTTGATCTCGAGTTCGTTGTCGGGGCGCAGGCCATAACCGATGTCGGTGACGCCGCGACGGAAGTTCGTATGCTTGCCGACGAAATCGCGATTCACGCGACCGGTCTGGATGATGTGATTCGCGATGTAGTTCATGATCGCGAGGTCCGACTGCGGTTTCATCACCAGCGGAATGTCGGCCAGGTCGAACGAGCGATGTTCGAAGGTGGACAGGACCGCGACCTTCACGTGAGGCGCGGAAAGCCTGCGATCGGCAACCCGCGACCACAGGATGGGATGCATCTCCGCCATGTTGGAGCCCCACAGGACGAAGGCGTCGGCGGCTTCGAAGTCGTCGTAGCACCCCATGGGTTCGTCCATGCCGAACGTGCGCATGAAGGCATACGCGGCGGAGGCCATGCAGTGGCGCGCGTTGGGATCGACGTTGTTGCTGCGGAAGCCGGCCTTGAAAAGTTTGTTGGCTGCGTAGCCTTCCCAGATGGTCCACTGGCCTGAGCCGAAGATGCCGACACTTCTGGGGCCGTTCGCGCGCAGTGCTGCCTTGAACTTCTCGGCCATGATGTCGAAGGCCTGATCCCAGCTGATCTCGGTGAATTCGCCGTTCTTGTCGTAGCGGCCGTCGGTCATGCGCAGCAGCGGCCGCGTCAGCCGGTCCGCGCCGTACATGATCTTCGACAGAAAGTAGCCTTTCACGCAGTTCAGGCCGCGGTTTACTTCCGCATTCGCGTCCGCGTGAGTGGCAACGACCCGGTTGTCTTTCACCGCCACGCGCACGCCGCAGCCCGTGCCGCAGAACCGGCACGGGGCCTTGGACCATTTCATCCGCGTGAACTGCGATTCGGTGATGATGTTCGATGCGCTCACGCCGTCGGGGCGTGCAGCGGCGGCGATGGCAGAGGCGAGGGCGCTGCGGCGCAGGAAATCGCGACGGTTCATGTCGCCGCCTCATCGAGCGAAGCAGCCGGCGTGATCACATGCGTGACGATGGCCACCGTGAGGACACCGGACGTGTCCGACAGACGCGTGGTGGCATCGGCGAGCGCGCGCTCATCGCACGCTTCGAGCACCACCGCATACCGCGCGGGGTGTTCCGTGGGATGCAATTCGGCATGTGGAATGGTGGCTATCACCGCCTGCACGGCATCGAACTTGTCCGGCACGATCCGCAACAGCAGGCTCGCGATATGGACATCGTCGGCCGCGTGCCGATCGTGAGGGCGATCCCACCGCAACAGATCGCGGCGCGTGATGGCGGCACACATGGCTGACATTCTCCCCTTCAGGTCGGCGGGCCCGGTGGCCCGGCGATCAACTGATACATCCAGACAGCGAAACCGAATCCGGCGACCAGGATGACGGCCAGAATGGGGGCCAGCACCAGCGCCAGAAAACCAAAGACGATGAATTCGCGTCGTCGTTCTTCTTTTGAACTATCCGTGGGACGCGAATTCATGGCGTCGTATTAAATGCGGCGGACTTGTCGAATCGCATCACGGATTTCCACGGTCGCCCACGCAGGACTCGCCATGGACGTTGCATCGGAACGCAAGGCAGAGAAAGATCGATCATGCCGGGAATGAACCCGGGCACAGGTACGACTCTGCCGCAGCTTGCTGAAATCATGATGGTGATGAGTATATCCCGCGCTACTTGTCTGCTGTCGATCCTCAGCGTGCTCATGGCGCCCGCGGATGCTGCGTCCATCGTGCTTCACTCGGATACGCCGCGATCCCTGCGTGAAATCTCCTGGTCCTCTTTTGCTGCGTCCCGTGTGATTCCCGCGGCAATGCTTCACTCTTTTCCGGGGTTGAGTCTGTCACTGCATCAGTCCATCCTGCGGATCCAGCTGTCGTTCGTTGCCCCGTCATGAGAATCGCCAAACCCCTGCTGCTCGTCACAACGCCTGTCGGTGTGGCCTTTGGCCTGTACGAGGCGCATCGCCTGGCGGGCGGGTTGATCTTCCTGATGGTGGCGCTGCTTGCGGTCATCACCATCGCGATGCTGACGGTGGTCAGAACGATCCGGCGCGAACGGCGTGAAGAGGCGGCGCGCCAGGCGGCGCAAGCCAGCGATCCGGCAAATGGGGATCCCCCGGCGCGGTAACCCATCGCCGGGTTCATGCCGACGGATCGGCGGTCAGCATTTTCCGCGCGAGGCGGCGGAACGGTTCAGCCCGTCCGACGATTGTATCGGCGTTTCATCACAACCGGAGGCAGCCACCATGGCTCATAAACTCATTCACACGGCAATCATCGGCATCTCGAGCCTTGCGGCTTTCGCGTCCTGCGCGGATACCCCCACTGCAGCCGGCAAAGCCGATGTGGGCGCCAAGGCGGAGCTGAAGGCCACCTCCGGCAATGGGGTCTCGGGTACGCTGACGCTGACTCAGCAGGCCGGGGGCGTACACATCACCGGTACGATTGCCGGCCTCGCGCCGAATTCAACGCACGGGTTCCACGTGCACGAGAAAGGCGACTGCAGTGCACCGGACGCGACCAGTGCCGGAGGGCATTTCAATCCCGGACATCACGAACACGGCAACCCGGCGAGTGAACAGCGACACGCCGGCGACATGCCCAACGTGGTTTCCGATGCCAGAGGGACGGCCAAGGTGGACATCGTCGCGACCGGTGTGACGTTGCGCAGCGGCGAGGCCAATGACATCGTTGGCAAGGCCATCATCGTGCACCAGCAGGCGGACGACTATAAGTCGCAGCCGTCAGGCAATGCCGGCAGCCGTATTGCCTGCGGCATCATCAAGTAAGACGAGAGGAGAGAACGAATGACGTCGGCGCTGCTGGCCTTCCTGCATCACCTGGCGGCGTTCGTTCTCTTCGGCGTGCTCATGGTGGAACTGGTCCTCATGCGCGCCGAGCTGACGCCTGTCACGGCACGTTCGCTGGTGCGACTCGACGCCATCTATGGCATGAGTGCCATGGTGCTGCTCGTGGTGGGTTTCGTGCGTGTATTCAAGACTGAGAAGGGCGCTGCCTACTATTTCGGCAGCGCGCCGTTTCTGATCAAAATCAGCCTGTTCGTCATCGTCGGTCTGCTGTCCATCGGTCCGACCCGGGAATTCCTTTCCTGGCGGAAATCGTTGCAACAACAACAGGTCCCGGTGATCGAAGAGGGACGGCGCCGCAGCATCCGCCGCATCATCCACATCGAACTTGCACTGGTCGTGATCATCATGCTGTGCGCCGCGCTCATGGCGCGGGGGATCGGCTTCGTGGGCTGATCCGGCGGCGGGAAGGATGCGAGGTTGTCGTCGCACAGCCTTGCTACTATGGGGCGAGTCACCGGGGAGAAATTTATGAGCAGGGGATGGTTCCGGCGAGTGGGCACGGCCTTGGCGCTGGCGCCACTGTGGCTGATCGCGCCGACGGCACAGGCGGTGGAGGCGGGCTTCTATATGGGAGGCGCCTATGGGGTCAGCAGCACGGATCTCGACGTTGCGCCGCTCGATTCGCTGGCGCAGTTCATCTACGAGATCAACGGGTTTGTCGTAACCGACAGCAGTTCTGCGCTGGATGACGACAAGGACAAGACCTTCTCGTTTTTCGGCGGATACCGTTTCTCCCGGCACTGGGCGGTGGAAGCCAGCTACACCGACCTCGGCAAATACACCTACCGGGAGCAGAGCACGGGCAATTTCGTTGACGAGGAACCTGACGCCGCACCGCGAACCTTTCATCAGAGGATCCGGTTGAAGTCGTCGGCGCTGACGGTGACGGGCCTGGCCAGTCTGCCGTTGTCCTACCGCACGGAACTCTATGTGCGCGGCGGATTTGCGTATGCGCAGAACAGAGTCAGCCTGAGTGTGGATGACAGCTCGCTGGGCAATCTGCAGAACGAATCGAACAGCTCGTGGATCGCCGGTGCAGGCGGCTCCTTCACCTTTGCAGATATCTATGCGGTCCGGCTCGAATATCAGCGCATGTTCAGCATCGGCAATCCGGATCTGCAGAAGACCGACTACGACATGCTCACGCTCGGTGTCGCCGTCACGTTCTGATCAAGCGGGGCGCCGCCGACGATGAGTTCGCTCGGCCCATGGACGCCGAATCCTGCGCACAGTTGCTGCGGGTGACGCAGCTGCCAGACGGCCAGATCGGCTCTCATCCCGGCGCGCAGCACGCCGCGATCGTTCAATCCCACGGCGCGCGCTGCATTGCGCGTCACGCCCATCAGGACCTCCGCAGGTGTGAGCCTGAACAGAACGCAGGCCATGTTCATTGCCAGCCGCAATGACGCGAGCGGCGCGGTACCCGGATTGCAATCGCTCGACACCGCCATCGCAATGCCCAGAGCGCGCATTCTGTCGATCGGCGGCAACTGCTTCTCGCGCAGGTAATAGAACGCGCCGGGCAGCAAGCCCGCAACCACGCCCGCGGCTGCCATGTGCTGCAGTGATGTTTCCGATGCGTATTCCAGATGATCGGCGGAGAGCGCCTGACTGTGCGCGGCCACGGAGCCACCGCCGCAATCGCTGAGCTGATCGGCGTGCAGGCGCACTGGCAGGCCGAGCGCACGCGCAGCGTCGAAAACGCGCTGCGTCTGTTCGCGCGTGAAGGCAATTCGCTCTTGGTACGCATCGACGGCGTCCGCAAGATTCTCTGCGGCAATCGCCGGCAGCATCTCCTCAGTGACGAGTCGAATGTATTCGTCCTGCCGACCTGTGTATTCCGGCGGCAGCGCGTGCGCACCGAGAAATGTGTTCACGATCCGGATGCCAAGCCGCTCACCGAGGCGCCGGCCCACGCGCAGCATCTTCAATTCGCAGGCCACATCCAGACCGTAACCTGATTTCACCTCGAGCGTGGTAACGCCTTCGCGTACGAATGCCTGCGCGCGCGGCAGCGACTGTGCCAGCAATTCATCTTCGCTCGCGGCGCGCGTTGCCCGCATGGTGGAGAGGATGCCGCCGCCGGCGCGCGCGATCTGTTCGTACGTGGCCCCGCGCAACCGTGCATCGAACTCATCGCTGCGATCCCCGGCATGGATCAGGTGCGTGTGGCACTCGATCAGGCCCGGCGTGATCCATGCCCCGTCGGCATCGATGATCTGAGCGGCGGACCAGTTCAGTCGGTCGAGTTCAGTGCGTGAACCCAGCCAGGCAATCCGGCCATCCCTGATGGCGAGCACGCCATTGGCAACGATGCCGAGATCGTTGGATGCATCCATCGTCGCCAGGTTGGCGTTCAGCCAGATGCGGTCCCAGTCGTTTGCAGCGCTGTCGGCAGGGCTTTGCATGTTCGTCGATCCGGTAGTCGCGGCCATCAGCATATACTCAGCGCATGTCCGCTCCTGCCCGTTTTCGTTTTGCGACGGCATGGCTGCCTCATGGATGGCGCAATAACGTCGTTATCGCCGTCGATACACAGGGCGACATTGTCGAGATCCGCAGCGACGACACGACCGCGGCAGCGACGAACATTGCCGGCGCCGCGATCGCCGGCTTGCCCAATGTACACAGCCATGCATTCCAGCGCGCCATGGCGGGACTTGCCGAGCGCCGTGCCACGGGGCGCGACAGCTTCTGGACCTGGCGCGAAACCATGTATGACCTCGCGCAACGTATGACGCCGGAGATCCTCAATGCCGTCGCCGCGCAGCTGTACGTGGAAATGCTCAAGGCAGGGTATACAACGGTCTGCGAATTCCACTATCTGCATCATCAGGCGCAGGGCACGCCGTACGTCGACCGGACGATCATGTCGCAGGCCGTGCTGGATGCGGCGTGTACGACGGGCATCGGCATGACGTTGCTGCCCACGCTCTATCAGAACTCGGATTTCGGTGCAGCGGCGCCCACACCGCGGCAGCGACAGTTCGTGCTGGAGACCGACGCTTTCGTCGATCTGTGCGAGGCGCTCAAGGGCCGGACATCGCCGCAAGTCGCCATTGGTGTTGCGCTCCACAGCCTGCGCGCAGTGCCGCCGACGTCGATGCGTGAGGTACTCGATGCGTCGATTGCGCGCGGCAGCGTCGTTCACGTTCACGTGGCGGAGCAGGAGCGGGAAGTGGCGGCGTGCGTCGCCCACACCGGGCAGCGACCCGTCGAATGGCTGCTGCACAACGCGAACGTGGATGCACAGTGGTGCCTGGTTCACGCAACGCATTCGGTCGAATCCGAGCTGATCGCCATCGCGCGTTGCGGGGCGACTGTCGCACTGTGTCCCACCACCGAAGCCAATCTCGGCGATGGCCTGTTTGCGCTGAGTTCCTACATCGAGTCAGGCGGCAGCGCGGCCATCGGTTCGGACAGTCACATTGCCGTCGCGCCGGCCGAGGAATTGCGCTGGCTGGAATATCAGGCACGGCTGCTGCGACGTGAGCGCAACGTGCTGGCCACTGCCGAAGAATCCACCGCCAGCAGACTCTGGCGACTGGCGTGCGCAGGCGGCGCACGTGCGAGCGGCAGACGTGTCGGTTCGCTCGAGGCAGGCAGTCGTGCCGATCTGTTGGTGCTCGACCTGCAATCGCCCGCACTCGCGGGACGCAGCGATGCCGCGATCATCGATACCTTCGTCTTCTCCTCCCAGCCCGGCATGGTCCGCGATGTCATGGTCGGCGGCCGCTGGGTCGTGCAGGACGGCCATCACTTCGCAGAGATCCCGGTTGCCGCGGGATACCGTCGGGCGCTCGATGCGCTGTCATGAGGGCGTCGCCGCAATAGCCGCAGGAATGCGCAAACGCCGGAAGAGCAGATTGCCTGCTCCTTGCGGATCAGGACTGCGAGCCGCAGTTGCCATACAACGGGACGCGCAGGAACATCGACCGATCGCTGTTCGAGGACGAAACCATGAATGCGCAGGCTGTCTCGCCGGTCGATCGTCGTCAGGGCGCAAGGCCGGTTCGCGCGCCGCGTGGCACACAGTTGTCGGCACGCAGCTGGTTGACGGAAGCGCCGCTGCGCATGCTCATGAACAACCTCGATCCCGACGTTGCCGAGAACCCCGATGAACTGGTGGTGTACGGCGGTATCGGTCGCGCCGCGCGCAACTGGGAATGCTTCGATCGCATCGTCGATGCATTGCGGGCGCTGGCGGCGGATGAAACGCTGCTGATCCAGTCCGGCAAACCCGTCGGCATCTTCAGAACTCATGTCGATGCGCCGCGGGTGCTGCTCGCGAATTCCAATCTCGTCCCGAAATGGGCGACGTGGGAGCGGTTCAACGAACTGGATCGGCGCGGGCTGATGATGTTCGGTCAGATGACGGCAGGCTCATGGATCTACATCGGCAGCCAGGGCATCGTGCAGGGCACACACGAAACCTTCGTGGAAATGGCCCGGCGCCATTTCGCGGGCGATCTGCGCGGTAAATGGATTCTGACCGCAGGTCTGGGCGGCATGGGCGGTGCACAGCCGCTTGCCGCCACGATGGCAGGCGCGAGCATGCTGTGCATCGAATGTCAGCAGAGCCGCATCCAGAAGCGACTCGATACACGCTATCTCGATGTGCAGGCACCGCATCTCGACGGTGCGCTGCAGATCCTCGCGAATGCGGAAGTCACAGGTCGTGCCATTTCCGTCGGACTGCTCGGCAATGCGGCGCAGGTCGTTCCGGAGTTGCTGCGACGTGGAATCAGGCCGCATGCGGTGACCGACCAGACTTCAGCGCACGACCTGGTCAACGGCTATCTGCCGCTCGGCTGGAGCATCGAGCAATGGCACGAGCGCCGCGAAAGCGACCCGCGCGGTGTCGTCGAAGCCGCGCGGCTGTCGATTGCGGAGCACGTCAGGGCCATGCTTGGCTTTCAGCGCGCGGGCATTGCCGTCTTCGACTATGGCAACAACATCCGTCAGGTTGCCTTCGACGCCGGTGTGCAGAACGCCTTCGATTTTCCCGGGTTTGTTCCCGCCTACATCCGCCCGATGTTCTGCCGCGGTATCGGACCCTTCCGCTGGGTCGCATTGTCCGGCGATCCCGAAGACATCCATCGCACCGACGCCAAAGTGAAGGAATTGATTCCCGACGATCCGCACCTGCATCACTGGCTGGACATGGCGCGCGGACGAATTCAGTTCCAGGGATTGCCGGCGCGCATCTGCTGGGTCGGTCTCGGTCAGCGCCATCGGCTCGGCCTTGCGTTCAACGCAATGGTGGCCAGCGGCGAACTGAAGGCACCCATCGTCATCGGTCGCGATCATCTCGACTCGGGTTCGGTCGCAAGTCCCAATCGTGAAACCGAGAGCATGAAGGACGGCTCGGATGCAGTATCGGACTGGCCGCTGCTCAACGCCCTGCTCAACACAGCAAGCGGAGCGACGTGGGTTTCACTGCATCATGGCGGCGGCGTGGGGATGGGTTATTCGCAGCACGCCGGCGTCGTCATCGTCTGCGATGGCACCGAAGCGGCGGCCCGCCGCATCGAGCGCGTGCTCTGGAACGATCCTGCCATCGGCGTCGCACGCCATGCCGATGCAGGCTACGAAGACGCAATCGAATGCGCGCGCACGAATGGATTGAAGCTGCCGATGATCGGTCCCGCGTGAAGAGCCGGGGCAAGCAATGTTCACACAGAGATCCGGGGCCGGACCGCTGCCCAATCACAGCATGACTCCATCATGACGCCATTCAGTTTTCACGCCGGCAAGCTGCCGCTGCTGATCAGCATTCCGCATGCGGGTACCGAGGTACCGGACGTTATCCGGGATCGCATGAGTCGTGTGGGTCGCGATCTGCCCGACACCGACTGGTACGTCGATCAGCTTTATGAATTCGCGATCCGCATGGGTGCGTCGGTCATCAAGGCCAATTATTCCCGCTATGTTGTCGACCTGAATCGCTCGCCCGATTCGTCACCCTTGTACGAAGCCAATCCGACCTCGCCGGTTTGTGCCGTGCGGACTTTCGGTGGCGAAGAGATCTACCTGACGGGCAAGGCACCGACCGCGGCTGAAGCCGTCGCTCGCGTACAGCAATACTGGCGGCCTTATCACAATCGGCTGCGCGAAGAGCTTCTGCGCATCCGCTCGCAGCATGGTTTCGCTGCGCTGTGGGATGCGCATTCCATTGCCAGCGAGGTGCCGGGTCTGTTCGCGGGTGTGCTGCCGGAATTCAATCTCGGGACCCGCAACGATTCGGCGTGCCCTGCACAGATCGGCACTGCCTTGCTGCGTGCAGTGGAAGACGACGGCAGATATTCCGCCGTCCTGAACGGCCGATTCACCGGCGGTTACATCACGCTGAACTATGGGCAGCCTTCTGAACGTATCTGTGCGGTACAACTCGAACTGGCGCAGCGCGCATACATGAATGAGGGACCGGTGCTCGAACCATTCGATGCCAGTCGCGCGAGCACTGCGCGCGATCTCATCGAATCGCTGCTCGGAACATACGTGGCATCCGCCAGAGCGGGATTCGGTGCTGACGGGTGAGTCTTCTCATTCTGAGTGCAGCCGGATTGCAGTTCGTATCCCGCTGGCTACTCGCAGTCGAATGAGTCAAGCTGCAAGGCAGTCCCGAGGCTGTATCGGGTGTCTCTCATGTCAGCAATGCAGCATTTCGACTTCGGAGTATTCATGCCACGACCGCCCAATTACCGACAGGACAAGAAACGCCGTGAAGAAGCACAGAAGCGCCGCAACCTGGAGGAACAGCAGCGTAAAACCGAGCGCAAGAACAGGAACACTCCGCCTGAGTCCTTGATGCCCTGACACGCGCTCCTGCAACGAGAGACTTCCACGGCGCGTGTGCGGCTCGTGTAAGCTGCGTCGCCCGGCACTATCCCCGACTCCTCGTGGACTTGCCTTCACCTGGAGATCAGCATGAACTGGACGCTTGCGCAGAATTACTGGCCGCAATTCAAGGGACGCATCAAGGCGAGATGGATCAGGCTCGATGACGAGCAACTTGCTGCGATTGCAGGTCAGCGGCCCGAATTGTTGAAGCACATCCAGGACGTATACGGAATCTCGCGCGCAGATGCCGAGCGCGAGATTCGCGCGTTCGAGGCTCGCAATCGCGATTACAAGCCCAGGTAGTCGTTGCGGACGTCTGCGGCGTTACGCTGCGTTCCTGGCGAACGAAAATGCGCCGCCGAACGCGTAGCGCGTGAATTGATCCACCACGTTTGTGAATGGCGTTGCAGCAGCCAGCGTTTGCGCACGCATGCGCGCGGATGACACTTCGTCCGTGGCCCGCAGCATGTTCGACAGATACGGAGAACGGCGCGCCGTGCTGAGTGCCACGGCCCATGCCATTGCGTCGGAACCTTCAACGACTTTCGGGTCGCGAATGTCTCCCGGGATGTAGTCGTGTCTGGCAATCTGTGCGGGCCCGGTCTTCGCAGCCGGAACATTGCGCAGATACGTCGTGCCGAGTTGCTGCCAGCCAAAGACCACTGCGACTTCTACCATGCGCGCCCACTCTTGGATGCCGCAAATGAACCGATCGCGGCGAGGCTCGTCGGAGCGCACCAGACACACAAGCATGCGTGATTCGAGGTCCGCAATCGCAGCATGGGCGACAGCCCGCTCGCGCAATCGTGGCTGCGCAAAAGACAGCACGGACTCTGCGTTCATGGAAGGCTCCTTGGCGGGATGCGACGGGAGCCAGATGACGCTCGGCGCTGCGATGGATTGGCGCGAATTGGCGCAGACCGCGCAATGAGCGGGACAGCGCCGAGGCAGTGTGCGCCTCATTGGTCCGAATAGCCACCGAATTCACAGGGCGGCAGCGTCGGCGGCATCGCCGATGTGCCATGCTGTCCGCTGCTCAAATGATGAAAGGTGTGCAATGGCCGCTGAAATCCTGCTCGACAACGCGAAGACAGACACTGTGGGTCGCGATGTTTCCATCCGCATCATCGGCAGCCAGATCGCTCCGGCGCGGATGTCGGTGCAGATTGCGATCAGTGGTGACGCAAGCGTTGAAATTCAGGGGCGTCTGCACAGGAATGCACCCTGGGCCGCCGTCGGACCGCCACATGAGCAATCCTGTCTGCTCTACATCGACCCGATCTGGTCCCTGCGTGCGGTCAGCACCCGCATGGCGCCAGGTGCTTGCGTGTCAGTGTGGGCTGCGTGGAGCATCTGAGTTCACCCGCAGTCAACGAACGGCGCTCAGCGCTTCGTCCCAGTACGGAGGGTTGCCGAACGTTTGCTGCAGGTGTTCGATCAGCGCTGACAGCTTGGCCGACGGACGGATGCCGTTGCGGTACGCAATCACGATGGGCGTAATGTCCGGATCGGCGCCGATGTCGATGATCTCCAGCGCACCGCGCCTGAGCGCGCCATGACTGTGAAAGGTGGGCAGCGCGGCAATGCCCAGTCCTGCGATCGCCGCATCGCGCATTGCCGTACATGAAGTGACGCGAAGACGCGGGGCGACACGAGCAATCATCGTTTCGTTCGCGCTCCGGAAGGTCCAGTCATCAGGCGCACGTTCCATGTAATGAATGGCCCTGTGGTTGGCGAGATCGTCCACGCAGCGCGGCCGCCCGAATTGCGACAGGTAACTCGGCGCGGCGACCAGCGTGCGTCGACTGATCGTCAGGACCTGCGTTGCCAGCTTCGGCATTTCACCGCCGGCGATCCTGATCATTGCGTCGTGGCCACCGGCGGCATCACCGACACGGTCGTCGAATTCCGCTGTAACTGTGATTCCGGGATGCCGCTCCATGAAGGAGTAGAGCGCTGGTCCCAGGGGGCCGTCGCCGAAACCCCGCGGCGCGGCGATGCGTAGCGGGCCTGACATTTCGCCGCGGCGGTGTGCCAGCTCATCGGCGGCTTCATGCGCTTCCGCGGCAATTCGCCTGGCGCGCAGCAGAAAGGCTGCACCATCTTCGGTCAGGGCCAGCTGCCGGCTGTTGCGCTGAAGCAGATGCGTTCCCAGGCCCCGCTCCAGTTCGGTCAGCCGTTCGCTCACGGCGGACTTCGAAAGCCGCAGCTGCCGCGCCGCTTCGTTGATCGATCCACCCTCGGCCACCGCGATGAACGCAACGATTCCATCGAGCTTCATTGTTCGGAATCCCCGGAAGATTGGTTCGAAGTCGTCCGACGCTTCGCTGCAGCATACTGATTCCAGCCGATGGCTATCGGCCTATCGCCAGTGCACGCAAATGGAGCAAACCGTGGAGACACATATTCCTTACCGGGCAGCACTGGCTGCCGTCTGCTTATTCATTACCGGTGTTTCGGGTGCAGGCGTTCTCGACTTCCCGGTGGGGTTTCGCACCGAGGAGATCGCGACGAACGGCACGAAGATTCATGTACGCATCGGCGGAACAGGATCGCCGGTGATTCTTCTGCACGGTTACGGTGATACCGGGGACATGTGGGCGCCGCTGGCAGCCCGGCTGATGCGAAATCACACAGTGATCGTGCCTGACCTGCGAGGCATGGGTTTGTCGGCCGTGGCGCTGGAGGGATTCACCAAGAAGAACCAGGCCGAGGACGTTGCAGGCGTCCTGGATGCGCTCCATATCAGCCAGACGGATGTAGTGGGCCACGACATCGGCAATATGGTGGCGTTCGCATTTGCCGCCTTTCATCCCGACCGGACGACCCGTCTCGTCGTGATGGATGCGCCCGTTCCCGGCATCGGGCCATGGGAGGAAATTCTCAAGAATCCCATCCTCTGGCATTTCCGGTTCGGCGGTCCGGACATGGAACGACTCGTGGCGGGCCGGGAGCGGATCTATCTCGATCGCTTCTGGAATGAGTTTTCTGCGGACAGAACCCGTTTTCCGGAGGCCATGCGTGCTCACTATGCGGCACTCTATGCGCATGAGGGGCGGATGCACGCAGGGTTTTCGCAGTTCGCTGCGTTCGATCAGGACGCCATCGACAATCGCGCTGTCATTGAGCGGAGGCGCCTGCAGATGCCGGTGCTCGCCATCGGTGGCGATCATTCATTTGGCCCGACCATGGCATTCGTCATGCGCTTCGCGGCGGACGATGTTCATCAAGTGGTAATCGCCGACGCGGGTCACTGGTTGATGGAGGAACGACCCGAGCCCACCATTGCGGCGATCCGCGGATTTCTGGACAACGGGTCGGGCACGCCACTGGCGCAGACACGGCTGACGAAGACCCAGGTCGATGCGCTCGCGCGAAGCGCCGCTGGTGCGGGCACGTCGGGACTCGCTGGTGTGCAGACCACTGTGTTGTCGGGCGATCCTGATCGACCTGGTCCGTATGCGTTCGAAATCCGCGTGCCGCCGCACACTCGCATCGCAGCTCACCATCATCGCGACGATCGAACCGCCATTGTCGTTTCGGGCGAGTGGCACTTCGGTTATGGGGATCGGGCAGAGGATGCTTCGACAACAACCCTTGAGCCCGGCAGCTTCTACACCGAACCCGCGGGAGTCACGCACTTCGCATTCACTGGCGATATGCCAGCAGTCGTCTACATCACAGGCAACGGACCGAGCGACACGCAGTACGCGGGTGGTGACAAATGAAGCCCACCGTCGTGCTGGTGCATGGCGCGTTCGCGGATTCCTCGAGCTGGAACGGCGTCATCCGGGTTCTGAAGAAGAATGGCTATGCAGTGGTCGCTGCTGCCAACCCGTTGCGCGGTGTGCAGGCGGACGCCCGATCTGTTACCGACCTGGTGAAATCGATCGAGGGCGATGTGGTGCTCGTGGGTCATTCGTACGGCGGCTGCGTCATTACGCAGGTCGATCTCGATGCGACGAAGGTCAGAGCGCTGGTCTATGTCGCGGCTTTTGCACCCGATGTTGGAGAAGCGGCCGGGGAACTCGCCGCGAAATTTCCCGGCAGCACACTCGGTGCGGCGCTGGCTGTACCGGTGCCGCTGTCGGGCGGCGGGCAGGATCTCTATATCCGGCAGTCCGCATTTCACGAGCAATTTGCAGCAGACGTGTCCGTGTCCGAGGCTGAACTCATGGCCGCCGGGCAGCGACCGATCACCGCAGCCGCATTGGCAGAGGCATCAGCATACGCGGCGTGGAAATCGGTGCCGTCGTGGTTCATTCATGGCGATGCCGACAGAAACATCCCGGCACAGGCGCTCGCTTTCATGGCGCACCGGGCAGGCTCGCGGCACACCGAAGTGGTGCAGGGCGGTTCTCACGTCGTCATGGTGTCGAATCCGCGAGCCGTCGCGGAGTTGATCGAGCGGGCAGCGCAAGCGGACGAGGGCGCAGTTCGACAGGGCAGATGACATTCCAGCCGCTGCCGAAAAGAAAACGGCGGAGCCCTTGCGGACTCCGCCATTTCCTGCTCGAGCATGAGTCGTGCGGAACAAGGTCACCGCACGGCAACTGCATCGGAGCGTCCGTCCGTTGGTACCTCGATCGCGCGAGTGGCGAAAGCCTGCACGCACGCTCAAGGTCGTTCGGGCGGCGCGAGTCGTCGACTAGCGGCGAACCTCGCCAACCAGAACACCCAGAGTTGCGATCGAACCAACGTTTGAATTAGACATTGGATCACCTCCTTCAGTTGCCGTGGGCTTGCTGCTGACGCGTACCGCCCACCGAAGTTGCGCGCCGATAACAAATTCTATCGGTGACCACGTGGCGGCGTCAGTCGGCATTTCAAGGCATGAGAAGGCAGGCAATCGCCAATATCCGGTCCGAACCGATTCGCTCGGCCCGGATGACGTCGATCGTCCAGCGGTCCCTCTCAGACCGGATCCCACGTCTCCGGCGAGTACAGCGGACGGATCTCCACGTCACATTCCGTCTGCATGGTGTTGGGGCTTTTCATGACCCACTCCAGCGCTTCCTCCATGGACTTCACCTCCCACAAGGCGAACCCGGCAATCACTTCCTTCGTCTCCGTGAACGGACCATCGGTCACTGTGCGACGCTTGCCCGAAAAGCGCACGCGCTTGGCGAAGCGTGTGGGCAGCAACCCGCCCAGGACCTGGTCTTTCAGGATGCCGGCGGCGACCAGAGCCTCGTTGTAGTCGTGCATGGCCTGGAGTGCCTCGGGGGTGGGTAGGGCAGCGTTTTCGGTGGCTTCGGTTGCCTTCATGAACACCATGACTTTCATCGCGGATCACCTCGTTCTTGTTGATGGCGCCCCAAGGACATTCCGCAGGCCACGGATCCGACAAATGCAGCACAAGTTCCGGAACGGGCATTCCGGTGGGGACGGGCGGGGGCAGATTCAGTCCCCGGTCTTGCCGTCAGGATCGCGGAAGTATTCCTTTTCCAGCAATGCCGTCACGCGGTCGTAGAGGCGGTCGTAGCGCTGCTGCGTGTCCAGCAGGAACTTCTCCAGGCCGGCGTCGGGTTCGGCATCCGCCATCACTTCGCACAGATGGCGTTCGTGATTGAGGCCATTGGCGTATGAGATCAGCACTGTGCGTTCGTATTCGCGGCCGCCCTTGCCGATGACAGGTGCGAAATAGCGCATGCGGTCCTTGGCGATGGCAGCGCGCTTGCGCTTCTCCATTTCCGGCAGCGGATCCAGGTCGATGCGCACACCCGGATAGTCCTTCGCGATTCGTTCCAGATCCTTCTTCACCCGGCTGCCGACCTCGGCAACGGCGGTGACGATTTCCTTCATCGGATCGGATTCGACTTTGACGTAGAGAATGAGCTGCGCGAGATCGAGATGGCTCGCGTCCTTGTAGAGCAGGCTGTACCCCTCGCTCAGCATCAGCCGCTGCTTGCTGAGCTGCGGTGCCTTCGCATGGTCGGTGTCAGCCTTGGCACCGGATACCTCAGGCTGTGTGCCCAGGTGCGCACAGCCGGTCGCAAGAGCAGCCAACAGCATGAGCGTCGCCAGTCGTCGGAAGTCGTGCATACCATTTT
>DASTRD010000075.1:0-7348 GCA_035761425.1 Povalibacter sp. | reverse complement strand
GCATACCGCACATTCGGTTTCCTCGATGAGGTTTCCGACAGCAAGACATCGTACGACTCCATGACGCAGCGATATCTCAAGAACGCCGTCGCAAATGAGATGCAGGCCCGCGGGCTGCAGCGTTCTGACAACCCGGATCTGCTGGTGAATATCCACGTGCAGAGCAAGGACAAGGTAAGGGTCAGTCAGACACCCACGGGCTACGCCGGTTACTACGGTTATCGCGGCGCCGCGTACGGCTGGGGAACAGGCGTATCCACCACCGTTGACAACTACACGGAAGGGACCCTGAACGTCGACGTTGTCGACCGCGCGAGCCGCAAACTGGTGTGGGAGGGCATTGCCGTAGGGCGCATCAGCGAGAAGGCACGCGACAATCCGCAACCGGCGATCGATGCTGTGGTAAAGCAGGTGTTTGAACGCTATCCGGTGCCGCTGCCAGCGGCTTCAGGGGCGACCAGTCCGCCTGCCTGACGCGGCACTCAGCGCCCGATCGTTGCGACGATCGTCGAGATCAGCGTCGTGGAGGGGCACGGCTTGCGCAGTACGGCCACGAACAGTGTCGAAAGATGCGCCCAGTCGGGTGGAGTCGCTGAAATCGCGATGATCGGGATGGTGACCAGTTCCGCGATCTCTCTGATCTGACGGGCGGTATCGATGCCGCTCTGGTTCGCCATGTGCAGGTCCATGAGGATCACGTCCGGGCGGATTTCGCTCGCACGCTGCACGGCGAGCGTCGCGTCCGAGGCAGTGGCTACTGTATAGCCATGTGCGCGCAACAAACGCGACGTGCTGGCACGCACGCTCGGGTTGTCGTCGACCACCAGAACCACGGCGTTCACTGCTCCTCCACCCGGCATGTGCCGGCAGGACACTGTGCGCAAATCTACGTGTTTCGCCCGGCAGATGCGCAGATCAAGTCCCGATTTCCGACCGACGCGTGCGGATTTATGCAAAGTCCGCCGATCACCGCGAGACACCAGGAGCATTGTTGCGCCCGGCAACCTGAACAGAGGCTGGCTATGCCGCGGCGATCTGAGCGACAGGTCGGCGTTCCCCGGGACGGTTCACTGCCTGGTGCTGTGCGCCGTCGCCCGCCTCACCGCGTCGAGCAGTGACATGCTCGAGAAGGGTTTGACCAGATAGGCGGACGCACCAATGTTCCGTGCAGCGCGCAGATGCATCGGATCGTCGTGAGCAGTAATCACGACGATGGGTGACCGGCAGCCGGCAGCCGCCAGACGCCGGTGCAGTTCGAACCCGGTCATTTCGGGTAGATACACATCGAGCAGCAGACAGTCGGCATTGCCGGCTTCCTGGTCCGACAGAGCGGCCTCCGCCGACTGAAAGCAGCGCGTCTCGAACCCGGCGGCTTCGAGCATCCGGCTCACCGCGAGTATCAGGCTCGCATCGTCTTCGACAATGGCGATGGTGGTCACTTGCTGCCAGTCAGTTGGGATTTGCGTTGATGAGTACAGGGTGATCTGCATCGTGGCAATCCGTAGTGCGGTTGCGTCGAGCCTCGATCCGCGAGCAGCTCAATGTGTCCTCGACGGCAGGGTGAATGCGAAGGCGGCGCCGCCGTCGCGCCGGTTCTCTGCCCAGATCGCGCCTCCGTGCAAAGTTACGATGGAACGGGCGAGGGACAGACCCAGGCCCAGTCCGTCATCCTTGGTCGTATAGAAGGACTCGAACAGCTTCTCCTTCTTTGCAGGCTCGAAGCCATGACCCTGATCCAGGACCGTCACCATCAGGTTGTTGCCGGCACACAGCTCAGTGCGCACCTCGAGAACGCGGCGATCGGCAGGCGTGTCCTTCATCGCGCTCATCGAATTGATCAACAGATTGAGCAGGACCTGCTGCAGGTGGACGGGGTCGGCAAACGCCCGCGGCAGTGCCGGGTCGAGCGATGTGCGGATGGTGATGCTGCGTCGCAAGGCATCCGGCAGTACGAGCGACAGCACATTTGAGACGAGCGCATTGACGTCAACCTCTTCGAGCTGAAGTTCGCGCTTGCGCAGCAGGGTTCGCAGGCGACACACGATGCTGTGTGCACGCAGATCATCCTGGCGTACGTCGGCCAGAATTTCGCGTACTGCGGCGACGTCGGGCTGTGGCTGGCGCAGCATCATGTCTGCGGTCTCGATGTTGGCCAGAATGGCGCTCAGAGGCTGAGTGACCTCATGCGCCACGGACGCGGTAATTTCGCCGATGAGCGCGAGCCGGGATGCATGAGTGACGTCGGCATAATTGCCCTGAGACCCCACGCCTGCAGCCGGGCGCCGCCGGCTCTGCACAAGCAGTACCGTGATGAGCAGCAGCTGCAGCGCGAGCAGCGCGCTGATCGTGTAGTGCAGAGTGTCGATCGACGTGCCCATCCTGAGGCGGAATCTGCACATTAGGGTGCGCGCGTGCGTCGCCGAATACGCATCAGGGGAATCGTATTGGCATGCGGACGCACCCTCGAGCCGCCATGCAAGTGCCCGTTATACGCATTGTGGCCATCCCGGCCGCAGCACAGAGTCGCGCCAGATCAAGAGCCAGAGCGGCGTCTGGTGTGAGGCAGCCGCGGCGTGGGAGACGACCATGGAAGTGCAATCAGCGGTCGAGTTTGCGCCAGTGGAACCGAGCCGGCCAGATTCGTCACCGCCGGCTGAAACGAATTCCACCAACGCAGCCGTGCACGTCATCGATGACGACGACAGTTTTCGTCGCAGCCTGATGCGGGTTCTGCAGGCGTTGGGATATCGCGCAGCAGGCTACCGCTGTGCCGGGGAATTCCTGCTCTCCGTGGTCGGCGAACCGACCGGTTGCATCCTTCTTGATATCAGCATGCCGGGGCCCAGCGGTATCGATCTGCTGCGAGCCCTGAAACAGCGCGGCGCGGTGACACCGATCATTTTCGTGACGGCGCGTGACGATATTCACATGAGTGTCAGTGCGATGAAGCTGGGGGCCTTCGACTATCTCGTCAAACCGGTCGGCGCGGAGCGCATGATCGAGGTGGTGGAGCGCGCCATGCGTGTGGATGCACAGCGTGTCGCCGCACAGGCCGAACTGCAGGCGTTGTGCTCGCGGTTTGTGCAACTCACATATGCTGAGCGCACGATCTTCGTGGGGGTGACGACGCATCGGCTGAACAAGCAGATGGCCGCCGATCTCAGCGCTTGTGAACGCACGATCAAGGCACTGCGTGCGCGAATGATGGCCAAACTGAGCCTCACGACAGTGCCGGAACTGGTGAGAGCCGCGGCGATGCTCGAGCGTGCGGGCGTCTCTCTCGCCCGACCTGGCGATCATGGTGGCGCCGGTAGCGAGCGGCATGCTCCCGGCGCCTGGAAACCTTTGCTGCTGCAATCAGCACCGGCGCGCATCTGAAGCCTGGATGTGCGGCGCCTGTTCGCGCCGCACATGTTCCGGTGAGCCGGTTCACTATCCTCACGTGATGCCTGGCGGCGCGAGTCGTTCTCGCGCAGCCCTTGTCCGCATCCGGCAAGCGTTGCAGCGAAACGCGAAGCTCACATCTGCAGCGCGCGATTCCCGCACTGCATCGCTCAACGCACGCGAGCTGCGGGCATGAAATTCACCGGTCACTTCGCCTGCTGAGCGATTGCGTCGATCCGCATCCGTGCGCGCCGCGGCCGCGTGCTCGTCCGCAGTTCGTGCCCGCACTACGCATCGAAGTCCCGTCCCGGGCCTTCAATACTGCATCGCATTCGACGCACCGGCAGTCGTTCCCGGAATGATCAACGACAGCATCGCGAATGAAGAACACAAGCCGCTTACACCATGCGCTGCCTCACGGCTCGCAGGGAGGAGATGTGACATGAAGCCAGTCGCGGAAACCAGCGCGGGCATGCGCCGTGTGCCCTTGTGGATGCCGCTGTACGCATCCTTGCTTGCGCTGCTCAGTGCTCCCGCTTCCTATTCGCAGGAGAGCGACAAGTCCAGCATGGAGCTGTACGGCTTTGCGATGCTGGACATGGCCTACAACACGGGGCAAAGCGATCCGGACTGGGCCGATGCGGTGCGGCCGACGAAACTGCCGGCGTACGAGAATGAGTTCGGTTCGGACGGTCGTTTCTCGGCCAGCGTCAAACAGAGTCGTCTGGGGGTGAAAACCAGTACCCCGACTGCGCTCGGCGATCTGAATACCACGTTCGAGTTCGAGTTGTTCGGGACGGGTGCCGATGCCGGGCAGACCACGTTCAGGTTGCGCCATGCGTATGGCGAGCTCGGTCAGTTCGGCGCCGGCCAGACATGGAGTCCGTTCATGGACATCGACGCCTTTCCAAACTCGATCGAGTACTGGGGTCCTCCGGGCATGGTGTTCTTCCGCAACGTGCAGCTGCGCTGGATGCCGATCAAGGGCGACACCCGGTTGACTTTCGCACTTGAACGGCCTGGCGCATCGGGCGACCAGGGCGAGTACAGCGACCGCATCGAGCTGCAGAACATTCATGCGCGCTTCCCCTATCCGGATATCTCCGGCGAGTTCCGGCTCGGTCGTGACTGGGGCTACGTCGAGATCGCAGGCATCGCACGCTGGATCGAGTGGGACGACAACCAGCCCGACCAGTTCGATCTCTCGGATGAGAAGCTCGGCTGGGGTGTCAATCTCAGTACCAACGTGAAGCTCGGGCGCCATGTGCTGCGGCTCGCGGCGGTGTACGGCGAAGGTATCGAGAACTACATGAACGACGCACCTGCGGACGTCGGCATTCGCAACAACTTCTCCGATCCGCAACGACCCGTCGTCGGCGAGCTGTTGCCGGTGCTCGGTATCACCGCCTTCATCGATCTCAACTGGAACGAGAAGGTCACGAGCACGATCGGCTACTCCATGATCGATATCGACAACACCGACGGCCAGTCCGACGACGCGTTCCAGCGCGGCGAATACGCGCTGGCAAATGTGCTGTTCTATCCGGTGAAGAACGTGATGTTCGGGCCGGAGATCATATGGGCCGCTCGCCACAACGCTCGCGACGGCTTCTCATCCGACGATCTCAGGATCCAGTTTTCGGTGAAGTACAACTTCAGTCACAAGTTCGGAGGTTGATATGTTTGCGGGCAGCAAAGCAGCTTCGCGCTGCCGGTTCGTGGTGGTGGTGTCGCTGGCTCTCGCCGGCCTGACGTCGGGGGTACAGGCGCAGGCACCCGACCAGATTCAGGCCGCACTGAACAGCGCGTACGGCAAGTACAAGGACATCAGGGAAGGTGCAAACGCGGACTACATTCCTGCGCTCGCGAGCGTCGACAGCAACATCTACGGCATCGCCCTGGTGACCGCCGACGGCAAGGTCTACACCGCCGGAGACGTGAAGTCCGAGGTGTCGATCCAGTCGATCTCCAAGGTGTTCACCATGGCGAAGGTGATGGAGGAGCAGGGCACGGACGCCATTCTCAAGCGCATCGGCGTCGATGCAACGGGCATGCGCTTCAATTCGATCGTCGCCGTGGAGTTCGCGCAGAAGGAACTCGGCGGGCCCGAGATCAATCCGCTGGTGAATCCCGGTGCAATTACGGCGACCAGCATGATCAAGGGCGATACCCGCGATGCGGTCTGGAAGAGCATACTCGATTTCCATTCGGCCTTTGCAGGGCGAGCGCTCAGCGTCAACAAGGAAGTCTTCGATTCGGAGGCGGCGACCAATCAGCGCAACCAGGCGCTCGGTGCGCTGATGTATGCGTATGGCTTCATCAAGGACAAGCCGCAGCAGGCGGTGGACATCTACACCGAGCAATGCGCAATCAGCGTCAACGCCAGGGACCTGGCCACCATGGCCGCAACGCTCGCCAACTCGGGAATGAATCCCGTGACGCGCAAGCAGGTCATGAAGGCCCAGAATGTTCCTGAAGTTCTCGCCGTCATGGCGACGGCCGGCTTGTACGACGATTCGGGAAAGTGGCTCTATCAGACCGGCCTGCCTGCAAAGAGCGGGGTCGGCGGCGGCATCATCGCAGTGTCCCCGGGAAAATTCGGCATCGCCGTCGTTTCCCCGCCTCTCGATGCAGCCGGCAACAGTGTGCGGGCCCAGAAGGCAATCGCCGATATCTCGAACGCGCTGGGCGGAAATCCCTATGCCCCGGCGGCTGTCGCGAAGTCGAAATAGCCTGCGCTTCGCGCGGGCATCTGCGCCGGCGCGAAGTTCCTGTGCCTAGTAGAACGAGTATCCGATCGAGGTCGTCAGTCCGTAGTCGGAGTTGCTGACGTTCACGTCCGGCGGTTCGCTGTCGTATGAGTGGTACAGCGACAGGTCGAGATAGAAGTCTTTCACGAGTTCGCGACGCAATGAGATGTTCAGGTTGGTCCGATAGCGTCCACCGTCCGTGAGGCTCGGGAAGAGAAGGGCGCTCGTGTTCAGCGTCACGGTAGGCGAATTGAACTTGAAGATGCGCCAGTTGCCGCCCAGAACGCCTTCAATGCTCTGCCGGGATCCTTCGGTGCCCGTCGCCCACTCCTGGGTGAGCGCCGCGCCGAGCATCGCCGATACTTCCGCTCTGGAGGTCTGCAGGACATATTTCCCGAAGGCGGCGCCCAGTTGGGCGCGCGCTTCGATCCCGGTCTCCTCATTGCGCTCGAGCAGTGTCAGTCCGGAGATGAAGCGCTGCTTCTGCAGCAGTCGCTGATAGGTGTAGCTGAACGAGAGCCGATCGACCGTCCCCTGATCCGGATCCTTCGTCGAATGCACGTCCGCCGAGACGTTCCAGCGAAACTGCGGTGCCCGATAGGTCGTGTCGAACGCGGCGCTGGTGGTCGAAATGTCGCTCGCCTTCGTATAGTCGAAGCCAACCGAGAGCGAGCCGCTCAGACGGCTCAGAAAGGTCGACTCGCCGACCGAGACACGCTGGATTTCCTCGAGTCCGAGTGAGGTCCGTTCGCCATCGTCATGCGTGACGATGATGCGCCTGTCGACGTCGCTCGAGCCCAGCGTACCCACGAAATACCGGCCCTGCACATCCTCCACGACGAACTGCTGCGGGCTCTCTGCACGGGCGATATCCAGCCATTCGATCAGGGCTGTCCCCAGGTAATCGGTCTTGAGGCTGAGCTTGCCATACTGCATGTCCAGAATCTGTCCGGTCAGACGGTCCCCGTTGCGCATGATGAGGACGTCTGTCTTGTCGCGGGCCTCGGCCGTCGCGTGCAGACACAGCAGGGCGGCGGCGCACCCGCGGATGAATGAATGTAAGACCGGCGCCGTCTTCATGGCGCACCACCAGATTGATCGATTGGATTCAACCGCAGACCGAAGCCCGGTATGCGTGGTCAGTTGCGGGCATCGATACCCTCACTCCTTGCGTGTCCCGTGCTTGCAGACCGGCGGTGCCTTGTAGTCGAGGC
>DASTRD010000074.1:0-89305 GCA_035761425.1 Povalibacter sp. | reverse complement strand
AACCAGTTCCAGCAGTCGCACGACATCAGGAACCTGTTCGTGATGGACGCCGCCGGCTTCCCATCCGGCGGATGTCAGAACCCGACGCTCACGATCATGGCGCTGGCCGTGCGCTCGACCGACTATCTGATGGAAGAGCTGAAGAAAGGGAACATCTGATTCGTCGGATTCGCAGCGCCGACCTGGCGAGGGACATGGACGTCCCGAAAGTTCTCCAGCAGGCAGTTGAAGAAACTATTTCGACACCCTGCTAGTGCAACTCCGCCCGCGGACACGCCGTGCCACGCACGCTGCGAGGCGCTTCGGCCACCTCACAGGCGCCCTGGGAGATCTCGATACGGCATGTCGAGGCTGAGGTCGGACCGCCGCATTTGATGTCCAGCGTCCATGAGCCTTCGGGCGATGCACCGGAGCGCCATTGGCCGCACTGCTGTGTGCGGAAGCTGCGATCCTTCACCAGCCGGTCCGCCTGTTCGCTCAGCACCATGAACAGGGATTCGCATTGCGCGGTGCTTTCACACGCACGCTCCTCGACGACCTGCCCCGCGAGAGTCTCGCGCTCGCGTTTGCGCTCGGCACACAACTCGACGGTGTAATCCGCGGGCTGTTCGCCATCGAACGTGACGTTCTGCTCGAAGGTCTCGAGATGCGGGCCTGATGCCACCACTCGATAAGTCCCCGGCACCAGGGACAGAACGTCCCCGACCTTGCTGGTCACAGGAGCCGACGATTCCAGCGGGCCACGCAACTCGAACTGCACCTGCGAGTCAGGACTCTCGAAGCGTACCGACAGGGGCGGCGGCTCCGCCGGTGTCTGCACTGCATTATCGGGCTCGCTTTGCGGAGCACTCTCAGGCGTGATTGCGGGTGTGTCTTCAGTGGCAGGTTCCGTCACGGATTCCGGCGCCTGGGCCGGCTGTACGGGCGGCTGCACAGCCGGCTCAGCGGCAACGGGTTCGGCATCGCGCGCTGGCGGTGCCACCGGCTGCTCAACCCGGATCTCAGGCAGCGTCTGCGGTTCCACCTTTTCCGTCTGTGCAGTCGCCGGGCTCTGATTCGATGGCCTGTTCATGAACCACAGCCCCGCGGCGATGGCGAGAATCAGCGCGGCCCCCAGCGCAAGCACCAGCGGCCATAGAGGCTTCGCCTCGTCACGCTGCGGTCCGAGCCGTCGCGGTCGGGTCGCGATGATGGGTTCGTAGTCGTCACGCGGGTCGGGCATGGCCCATGTTCGCCCATCCGCCCTGCGGAGAGAAGATCAGCCCGGCCGATGTCATGTCATTTGCTCGAGGAGGCAGCGCTTTGGCAAGCGCGGGACAGTTCTGATCTCTGACCGACCTGCTCCTGCTGGATCGCAATCCGCTGGAACGCGTCGAGAGCGCGCGCCGCATTGCCGGCGTCATCGTTGGAGGAGTGCTTCATACGCGCGCTGAACTCGATGCGCGGATGGAAGACATGAAACGGCGACACGCTCAGCGAGGAAAGAGCCGCCGCTGCGGAACTGAAGTTGCTGTCGGTGACCACGAGCGGCCCCGGACGGGCCGCTCGTTTTCATCCGAAGACCGCCTGCGCCGGCGGCGTTGAGCGAATGCCTAGCTGAGAATGAGCTTGCGCGCTTCGCCGTCCGGATCGTTCTCCATACGGCACTCGTTGTCCCAGATCATGGTTCGATTCGACTTCGGGTCCGTCGGCTCCCAGGTCAGTCCCGGAAGACTCGGATTGCCGGTCGCTGCGAACGTTGCCCACGAGGACGCCATCTTCTTCGCCAGCGCCTGTGCCTCGGGTGTGTTGCCCGTCCCCTGTTCGCAGCGCTTGGTATTGTCGAAGCAGAACTGCAGGTCGGCCGTATGCCAGGCACCCGGCAGTCCATCGAGAATCGGCGTTTGCCAGGTGAAGTAGTACGTATACGCAGGCGCCGCATTCAGCGCGTGCTTGAAGCCGGCCATCTTCACGACGTTGTTGCGAATGGACAGGCCGTTGAGTCCCGGCGTGCCGCTGCAGATGTATGACAGCGTCTGAATCTTTTTCTGCGGGTAGGCCTTCTTCAGCGCGGCGATGATGGCGACGGCCTTCTCTGCGCCGTACGCCTGCGAAAGATTGGCGCGCCACTGCTCTTCAGTGGGTCGCTCCGACATGCGATTGCCTTCCTCCGTCACCGAGCCGATCAGCATCGGCACATTCTTCGAGACCTCGGGCGCGGCGTCGAAGAACGATCGCATGTTGATGATTTTTCCGTCGACACAAGGCGACCAGCCCACACGCGGAGTGCCCGGCGCGCCGGGACCCGCCATTCTGGGTCCGGGCGGATTGATCCTGGCTGCAGCCGCATTGCCCGCTGCAAACAGCTTCGACCATTCCATCTTCTGCAACGACTGGATGTCGTTGGGCGCCAGTCCGAGATCCTTCATCAGCACGCGCGCCAGTTCACGCTGCTGTTCACGGCTGGGAATATTTCCGCCGCCGCCGGATTGCGCCGCTGCGCGATGAAACAGACCTGCAGCCGATGGCATGCCCATCAGCGTCGTCACTTTGGAACCGCCACCCGACTGGCCATAGATCATGACGCGATCGGGATCGCCGCCGAAGTTGGCGATGTTTTCATGGACCCAGCGCAGTGCAGCCACGAGATCCGTCATGCCGACATTGGCTGAATCTTCGTACGCCGAACCGCCGATCTCCGCGGCATCGAAGAAGCCGAGAATGTTGAGACGATGATTGACCGAGACCTGGACGACATCGTGATGTCGCGCCATCTGCGCGCCCTCGTGCGACGGCAGTTCGTAAGACGAACCGAAACTGAAACCACCGCCGTGGAAATACACCATGACCGCACGCTTGCCGCTCAGACTCGGTGTCCAGATGTTGAGCTTGAGCATGTCCTCGCTCTGCCAGCCGTCATCCCAGTCCTGGATGAATGTCTGCTCGATCGCGGTCCACGGATGCACGTTCTGCGGGCAGTTCGCGCCATAAACCAACGCCGGGTACTCATCCGACCACGGAACCGGCGGCTTCGCAGGCAGCCATCGATTCTCGCCCGCGGTCGTCTGACCGTAGGGAATGCCCTTGAAGGTGAACACACCGCCATCGAGGTATCCACGCACCTTGCCATACTGCGTCTTCGCGATTGCCGATCGCGGCGTCGACAGATTGCCGGGGCCCTGGTGAGCAGCCGTCTTCACGCTGTCGGACGCCACGGCGTAGTTCGCTGTCGCAACGCCGATACCCGCGGTGGAGGAAAGAATCAGCGCCTCACGGCGAGTGAGTCCGGTGCGTCTGGTTGAATCGGCCATGGATATCCCCTTCATTGATTCGTCGTTGGAAAGCGAACACGGATCGCGACGGTCGCTGCGCGTCATCGCAGAATCCGACGCATCAGATGATGCGTTTGTCCGCCGGCTATTTACTCAGACAAATGAGTGGAGCGCAACGACAGCGTTGTCCGCGTGCTTTCCCTCAAGTCAGCCGGTTGCCGCGCAGCGGCTCGTATTCGCGAAGGCAGGAGGATCACATCGCGTCATGAAAGGAATGCGGCTGGAACGCTATTTCGCGAGGTCGGCCCGGGGAGATTTCCCTTCAATCAGCCTGCGTTCGTCGGCGAGTGCTGCGGCCATGAAGTCGAGGAACAGTCGAAAGCGCGTCGTGCGCACGATATCAGGATGTGTGAGCACCCAAAGGGCAGTAGTCATCTCCACTATCGGCTCACGCACCCGCATCAGGCGCGAATCGGTGTCTCCCAGATAGCAGGGCAATGCAGCCACGCCCGCGCCTGCAACACACAGCTCCTTCATTGTCACAAGTGAGTCGACCTGCACGACCCTGCGCGCATCCGGAACTGCGTCCGCCATCCAGCGCGAGATGCTGGTGTTTGCAAGAGCTGCGTTCGTCGACAACCACGTCTGATCCTTGAGCATTGCCGCGTAGTTGTTGCCGGCGCCCGGAACGCTCGACGCGTACACGGCGAATGCGACCGAACAGATGCGGCGCCCGACGAGTGTTTCCGGCGGCTGGATGACGGGTCGGATCGCGACATCTGCATCGCGTCTGGCCAGATCCACGATGGTGTTCGAAGCCGTGACTTCCAGCAGGATGCCGGGATGCGCGATTCTGAATTCCGTCAGCTTCGCCGGCAGGATGGACGCAATCAGTGTGTCGGTTGTCGCGAGTCTGACGGTTCCTTCCGCGCGCTGATCCTGCCCTGCGAGCTTGCGCTCCAGAGTCAGGATGGTGTGCTCGAGTCCGCGTGCCGCCTCGAGCAGTTCATTCCCGGCTGATGTGAGCCCGTAACCGCCGGGCAGGCGCTCGAACACGCGAAGTCCATGCTTGCGCTCAAAGGCATTGATCCTGCGCAACACGGTCGTGCGGTTCACGCCGATGGCCGCAGCCGCCCCGGCCAGCGTCCCCGCTTCCGCGACTGCGAGTACGTACTGCAGATCGTCCCATTCCATACGCGGCCTGAACCGCGTGACCTTGCGCTTCATGGCGATCCTCCGCTGATCATTCTTGCACGCACGCTGTGCACGAACGCGTAGTTGTGCCGCTGTGTGAGGACATCACACTAGGCGCTTCATCGATAGTGATCGTGGAAACAGGCATGGCATGGCTTCTCCTGGTAGCAGCGGGCGCTGTCGAGATCGCAATGGCGATCTCGCTCAAATACTCCGCGGGCTGGACGCGACTGTGGCCCAGCGTCTTCGGTCTGCTCGCAGCGTTCGGGAGTGTCCTGCTGCTGACCTTTGCCGTGAAAGGCCTGCCGGTCACGACGGCATACGCAGTGTGGACGGGAATCGGTGCGGTGGGCGTTTCGATCATCGGCATCGCACTCTTCGGCGAGAGCGCACATCCCTTACGGCTGCTGTGCCTGTTGCTCATTTTCGGCGGAATGATCGCGCTGCATGTCCTGGATGGCCGCGTCTGAACAGCATCGACTCAGGGTATTTCCATGAACCGTCTGATTCACATCGAGGCTTCGCCTCTCAAAGGTCGATCGAATTCAACCGCCATTGCGGAGGCCTTTCTAAGCGCCTATCGGGAGCATCATGCGGGCGATGATATCGTCAGGCTCAACGTGTGGGACATGGAGTTGCCACCGTTCGATGCCGGGACGATCGACGCAAAGCTCGCGGTACTGAGAACGCAGGAGTTCACTCCCGCGCAGTGGGAACGCTGGAATGCCCTGCGCGCGATCTCACGCACGTTCAATGCTGCCGACAAGTACGTCTTCAGCGTGCCCATGTGGAATTTCGGCGTGCCGTACCCGCTCAAGCACTTCATAGACATTGTGACGCTGCCCGGCGAGAACTGGACGTGGTCGCGGGCCGGCGGCTATCAGCCCCTGCTCTCTGGCAAGAAGGCATTGCTGATCTGCTCCAGCGCGAGCGATCACAGCGACGACGCTTCGGATTTTCAGAAACCGTACCTGCGCCGGTGGCTGAATTTCATCGGCATCACGGAGCATCACGAGATCGCCCTTGCGCCAACGCTGGACGACGCCGCAGCAGTCGCCGAGCGTCGGGCGACGGCGATGGAGCAGGCCCAGCTTCTTGCCCGGGATTTCTGAGGGCAATCCGGCGCGCCGCGATGCCTTCGCAGCATCGGATCGCGTTCAACGCGTGGACAGATACACCTTGCTCCCGCCGTACGCTCCCGTCAGCCGCCCCTTCAGCGCGAAGTCCCGCATCATTGCGAAATAGCCTTGTGGATTTCGTGTCGACAGGCGTGTGCCGTCTGCCGCGACTTCATATTCCAGCAGACCGTGTTCGGCGTGCGGGAACACAGCGACATCGATGGGTTTGCCGCTGGCCGCGAGATCGCGCAGGCGTCGCAGGGTTTCAGCGCTGGGCGCGTCGATATCGTCCGCACCCAGAATCCACAACTGCGGCGTGTCGAGATCGCGCAGGACGGGCATCGGATCGTAATGCGCAATGATGCCGCGCGCGAGCTTCGGTCCCTGCTCACGCACCTGCGCTTCGGAAAGCTGCAGCATCAGAAAGGAATAGTTGCCATGCACATATTTGAACCAGGGTTCGTGCTCGTACTTCGCGCGCACCGTGGCGAGTCGATCGAAGCCGCTGGTGAAGTTGCTCACCAGAATGGCCTCGGTGGCGTCGGCAATTTCGAGCGCCTGCTTCACGACGTCGGCACCGAAGCCGTGACGGGTCATGTCGAGTGCCATGGCTTCACGGTCTTCCTCCACCGGTGAGACGGCGAGGCCGTAAGCCACGATGACAAAGTCCACCGAGGTTCTGGTGGCCGCCAGCGGCGCGACCCAGCCGCCCTGACTGCTGCCCTGAAAGCCGATGCGCCCGGCACGCGGACCGGCGAGGCGCTGGGCTTCTCGTACGGCAGCGACCGCATCGTTCGCGAGCACATCGTAATTCTGCGTGTACTGGCCGCCGGAACCGCCGGTGCCGCGCTTGTCGTACACGAAGGCGCCGATGCCGGCCGCTGGAAACAGCCGCTGCAGCGCATAGAAGTCGCGCGCCGACATGTCCTCCGAACCATGGACCAGCACGACGATGGGCACCGGCTTCCAGCCGCGCGGCATCAGCAGGCGACCGGCAAGCGGCGTATCGCCAGAGGCAAACTGCGTTTCGGTAACGCTGAGCGGAATACGTTTGCCGTCCAGACCGCCGAAGCGGATCTCGCCCTTGTCACAGGAAGAAAAGGAAACGCGCTTGCCATCGGGACGATCGGTCCAGCCATAGGTGCCACGCCAGGTTCCATCGTCGTTGCGTGTCAGTGCGCCGGACGTGCCGTCCAGGCGCCGCCAGCGCAACCGGCCTTCATCGCTGGGAGCAATATCGACGGTGCTCTTGTCGCTGAGTCGGTAAATGCCGATATGACAATCCCTGGTCGAGTCCTCGGCGCCCGCTGCCGGCAGGGCCAGCAACAGCAATCCACACGCGAGCCACGATGGGTTCATGCAAGCTCCTCTGGTCATGACCATCTGACGCAGCGCGATGATCAAAGGTTGCGGCGGATGTCGAACGGCGACACGTCGGTCGGGAGCGTATGATGCCGCTCACCCACTCCCGGCTGACGAAGGAATCGCCTATGGCAACGAGCAAGAAGAAAGCGTCACAGAAACGCGGTCCGGCCAAAGCCACATGGTCGGACACGATGAAGAAGGCGCTGGAGAACAAACAGCGTTCCGGCGGTTGGCCGGATCAGGGCAAGCCACGCGATTCGCAGGTCAAGAAGCTCAAGACCAGGTAGCACAGGTCAACACAATGGATTGCACGAGTCGATGGCGGACTCGAGCGGTCTCGTGCCTGCATCGCTGAAGCGGCATCCAGTGCCCGGCGATCGAAGTGCTGTTACTTGCCAAGCGTCGCCAGTTCCTTCAGCAGCGCCTCATGAAACCGCTGCGGCGCCTGGATCTGAGGCGCATGACCGAGATCACCGAAAGTGATGAGCCGCGCACCGGCAATCGCCTTCGCGGTACGCGGCCCGAGCTGCGCATAGTCGCCGATACGCGCCTTCACTGCGGCTGATGCGGCAGCCTTGCCGATCGCGGTGTTGTCCTTCTCGCCGATGAACAGCAACGTTGGCACCTCGATCTGCGGGAAGGCGTGCACCACAGGCTGAGTGAAAATCATGTCGCTCGTCAGTGCCTGTGCCCGCCGCACCCGATCTCCTCCCGGGCCGGCGTACATGCCGGCCAGCATGTTGACCCAGCGATCGTAAGCCGGATCCCAGGTACCGGCGTAGTACGTGGCACGTTGATAGTCCCGAATGCTCTGTGCAGTCGTACGCTGCTCGTTCGCCAGCCACTGATCCACGGTCTGATACGGCACACCTTCGGCTTCCCAGTCTTCCAGTCCGATGGGATTCACCATGACCAGTGCCCGCGTGTTCTGCGGGTACAGCAATGCGTAACGTGCGGCGAGCATCCCGCCCATGGAATGACCGACGATCACGGACCGCTCGATGCCCAGATGCGC
The DNA here is from genome assembly GCA_035761425.1 of Povalibacter sp. GTDB lineage: Bacteria > Pseudomonadota > Gammaproteobacteria > Steroidobacterales > Steroidobacteraceae > Steroidobacter. Next base: position 81,362 of record DASTRD010000074.1, on the reverse strand, counting down.
GAGCAGTGCACGCGTGTTGAACGCAAGCTGATGCAGGCTGTACTGATAGCCATCCGGTTTGCTCGATTTGCAGAAGCCGATCTGGTCGGGTGCGATGACGCGCCATCCCTGCCGGCTCAGCACACCGATGGTGGCCTCCCAGGTGGCGGCGCAGAAATTCTTGCCGTGCAGCAGCACGATGGTCGACCCGTTGGGCTGTTCGGGACGCACATCCATGTAGGCCATCGTCAGCGGCTGCCCCTGACTGCGAAAGTCGAAACGCTGCACCGGATACGGATACTCGAATCCCTCGAGCATGCCCTCGGACGTCCCGGCCACGGCCACTGGCGCAGCGAAGAACAGGGCAAAAAAGATCTTCAGGGCACTACGCATCGACGTCTCCGGTCAGTCCAGCCGCTGGCGTTTGGCAACGCACGCTGGCCTCGCATGGATCCATGGGCGCGACACTGCCTGTGAACTTTGTCAGCGATCTCCCTCTCACCATCAGGCGTGTGCTTCGGTAGGCTGACTGTATGGATATACAGACCAAGCTCAGCATCCTCGCCGACGCCGCGAAATACGACGCATCCTGCGCCTCGAGCGGCTCCGCCCGACGGGATTCTCTGAACGGGCGCGGCATGGGATCCACCGAAGGAATGGGGATCTGCCACAGCTATGCGCCGGACGGGCGCTGCATTTCGCTGCTGAAGATCCTGCTGACCAATTTCTGCATCTACGACTGCCTGTATTGCGTAAATCGCAGCTCGAGCAACATTCCCCGGGCGAGATTCTCGGTCGATGAGGTCGTCGGGCTCACCCTCGACTTCTACGCACGCAACTATATCGAGGGACTGTTTCTGAGCTCCGGCATCATTCGCGATGCCGACTACACCATGGAACAGCTGGTCGGTGTAGCGCGCTCGCTGCGCGAGACGCATGACTTTCGCGGTTACATTCATCTCAAGACCATCCCGGATGCCGATGAAGCATTGCTGATGCTGGCGGGGCGTTATGCCGATCGCGTCAGCGTCAACATCGAACTGCCCACCGAACACAGCCTGCAGCAGCTTGCGCCGCAGAAGGATGCACAGGGCATCAAACGCTCGATGGCGCGCCTGCGCACTCACATCGATGAGCGTCAGGCCGAACCTCGCGCCCCGAAGTTTGCACCTGGCGGCCAGAGTACTCAGCTCATCGTGGGCGCCGACGACGCCACGGACCGGACCATCATCGAGAAGAGCGCAACGCTTTATGGTTCGTATCGATTGCGTCGCGTGTACTACTCCGCGTTCAGTCCGATCAGCGATTCCTCGCGACTGTTGCCTTCGCGTCCGGCACCGCTGATGCGCGAACACCGGCTCTACCAGGCCGACTGGCTCATGCGTTTCTACGGCTTCGACAGCGGCGAGATCTTCGAGCAGTCAGACGGCATGCTCGATCTCGATATCGATCCGAAACTGGCATGGGCACTGAAACACCGTGAGCGATTTCCGCTCGATATCAACCGCTGCTCGCGCGAGGAACTGCTGCGGGTGCCCGGACTCGGCACGCGGGCAGTCGCACGCATTCTCGCGGCGCGGCGCGTACGGACCATCACGCAGGAGGATCTGCGCACACTGAGAGTGCCGCTGCGGCGTACGCTGCCCTTTCTCAAGTTCGCAGCACGCGATGCGGTAGTGCCCCCGCTCGACAGCGAACGTCTGGCGCAGGCACTGCGAACCGCGCCGTCGCAGCTCTCTTTGTGGCCGGCCAATGCATAGCGCCGTGCTGCAAGGCCCGGTCGACTTCGCAGGCTTTCGCAACGCCGCGCGCGATCTGCTGCGGCGAGGAATTGCGCCGGAGCACGTCACCTGGTCCGCCTCCTCGCCTGCTCGCGATCTGTTCGAGGACGAAACCGCACCGACGTGTGCATCGTCAGCGCAGTTCAGAGTGCCGGCTGCATTCCTGCATCTGGCGCAGAGCGTTGCGTTGCACAGCGCTGCGGATCGATTCGCTCTGCTCTACCGCATTCTCTGGCGTCTGCGGACCGAGCCACGCCTGCTGCAGGTTTCGCTGGACACGGATGTCGCACGCGCGCAGCTCATGGCGAAATCGGTTCATCGCGACATTCACAAGATGCACGCATTCGTGCGATTCCGTCGTGTGCCGGGCGCCGAACCGCGCGCCTTCGTGGCATGGTTCGAGCCGCAACATCACATCGTGGAGGCAGCCGCCCCATTCTTCGTGCGACGCTTCACCAACACGCCCTGGGCAATCATCACGCCGCAGCGTCGTGCCGTGTGGAATCTGGAAGAGCTCAGCTTCGGCCCCGGCGGCCGGCGCAGCGAAGTCCCCGCGGACGATGCGACCGAAGATCTCTGGCGCAGCTACTACGCCAGCATCTTCAATCCGGCGCGCCTCAAGGTGAATGCCATGCGCGGGCACATGCCGCGCAAGTACTGGCGCAATCTGCCGGAGAGTCCGCTGATTCCCGGACTCATCGCGCAATCGCGCCAGCGCACACACACGATGATCGAGCAATCCGTGACGGCACCTGCGCGCCGACATGAACGCGTCGGCCGGCGTGCGCCAGCACCGGGCGCCACCGAACCGTTGACGCTTGCCGGGCAGGCACGCGCGTGCAGGGGGTGTCCGCTATGGCAACACGCCACCGGCGTGGTCTTCGGCGAAGGCCGGTCCGATGCGCGCGTGATGCTGGTGGGCGAGCAGCCAGGCGACCAGGAGGACTTGCAGGGAAGGCCGTTCATGGGGCCCGCCGGGCAGTTACTCGATCGTGCACTTGCGGCGGCCGGACTGGAGCGCTCACACCTGTACGTCACCAATGCGGTCAAACACTTCAAGTTCGAGCCGCGCGGCAAACGGCGACTGCACAGGACACCCGGCCAGCTTGAAATCGATGCGTGCCACCAGTGGCTGGAGCGGGAAATCGACATGGTCAGACCCGCGCTCATCGTGGCGCTGGGCGCGACTGCGGCGCGCAGTCTGCTCGGCAAGGCAATTGCCGTGCAGGATCATCGCGGCCGTATCGCGCCGGGCGATCAGGCTGCGGGCCGGCCCGCTCTGCTCATCACGACTCATCCTGCAGCGCTGCTGCGTCTGCCGCAGACAGAGCGTGCAGATGCATTCGATCGGCTGGTGAACGATCTGCGGCTTGCTGCGCCCTACGGCCTGAGCAGATCCATGGAAGCGACCGTCATGGCTTCCACAGCGGAACGAATCACGGGCTCCGGCGTGATCCTGAACAGCGGCGAATGATGCGAGGCCGCGCTGGCCAGCTCCGCCTTCGGTGTGCCGCCCACATTGAAATACACACCCTTCACACCCGTCTCCGGCGTCACGAAGTACGCAAAGTCCTCGGCGCCCATGCCTTCTCGGGGCTTGTGAGACATTCGATCTGCGCCGAGTGCCTGACTGATCGTTGCCGCGACGCGCTGCGCCGTGGCCGGATCATTGCGTGTCGGCGGCGTCGATTCGCCGTTCGGTGTCACGATCGGCAGCAGGTCGTCCGGCACTCCCAGTGCCCGCGCCGTGCCTTCGGTCACGCGACGAATGCCGGCAAGAAGCTGCTCGCGAACCTCGGGTGAATCGGAACGCACGGTGAGCTGAAGATCGACCTCTTCCGGAATGATGTTGTGCTTGCTGCCGCCGTGAATGGAACCCACGGTGATGACACCCGGCTGCAGGGGATCAATGTTGCGCGATACGACCGATTGCAGACTGACCACGATGGTCGAAGCGACCAGCACCGGATCGATTCCTTCATTGGGCGCCGCGCCGTGAGCGCCCACACCACGCACCTTGATGTCGATACTGTCGGAACTCGAATACGCAACGTTTTCCGGGACGCCCACCTTGCCCGCTTCATCCTGTGCATCGACGTGGAATGCCAGCGCATAGTCCGGCTTGGGGAATCGCGTATAGAGACCGTCCGCGATCATGGCTTTGGCGCCGCTGATGGTTTCCTCTGCCGGCTGACCGATGAAGACGATCGTGCCCTGCCACTGCGCTTTGCGGGCAAGCAACTGACGCGCGGTGCCGATGAGCGAGGTCATGTGTGTGTCATGACCGCAGGCATGCATGACGCTGCGTTCGACACCGCCCTTGTCCGTCTGGCGGACTGTCGATGCATAGGGCAGTCCGGATCTTTCCTCCAGAGGCAGACCATCCATGTCCGCACGGATCAGCAAGGTCGGTCCGCTGCCATTGCGAGCGATGGCGACGACACCGGTACCGCCGACGCCTTCGGTAACGTCCAGGCCCAGCGCACGCAGCTCCTTCGCCAGCCGCGCGGCGGTGCGGGTTTCCCTGCCCGACAATTCCGGATGCTGATGGAAGTAGACAAACAGCGGCTGCAGATTGGCGTCGTAGTCCCGTTTGATGTCGGATTCGAGCGGCGTCGCCGCCCGTGCCAGTCCCGCAGACAAAAGCATTACACCGGCGAGCGCACGCAGCATCGTCATGTCCGTTCTCCCCTGTTCTGCCTCGACCCTGGCAAGCGCCGGACATTGTACGGCCGGAAACGCTGTCCGTTCGTACAATCGAGACGCGCAACGCAAGGCGCGCATGATGCCGCATCCTCATCGTCAGGCAGCCCCATGCAGCATCGAGCCGATCCGTATCGCCACTTCAATTTCCGGATCGAAATCGACGGTCTGGAGTCCGGCAATTTCTGCGAGGTGTCGCTCGGAGCTGCCAGCACCGACGTGGTCGAATACCGCGACGGTACGGACCGCTCCGGTGTGCGCAGGCTGCCGGGGATGACGCGCTATTCGAATGTCGTCCTCAAGCGGGGCATCACAAGTTCACTCGCCCTCTATCAATGGCATCGCATGGTCGCGGAAGGCCGCTCCTCGGATGCGCGGCGCAACTGCGTCATCGTGCTGATCGATGAGGCTGGCAACGACGTGGCGCGTTTCGTTCTTCGCAATGCCTGGCCCGTGAAGTACGAACCCCCGTCGCTCAACGCCGGCGGCAACGACGTCGCCATCGAGACGCTGGAGCTGACTCACGAAGGTCTCGAGCGCGACAGTTGAGCGACGACACGGCCGCGGAACCTGCGGCGCCGTGCAACGTTGCTGACGCATGACGCAGCAGAATCCCGATCGTGATCCCGGCAAGGACGATGACGTGCCGATGCCGCCGGATGATCCCGGCAGACAACCGCCCGTCGAAGAGCCGCCCGGTCAACGCCCGCCGAAGCGGGCGCTGTGAGCTCAGTCGAAACGCACCGCGTCGGCGACCAGCCGGGTGCGTTGCCGATACAGAATCCAGCCCGCCCAGCCAATGGCAATGACGACGACAACGGCGCCGCAGAAGTGCGTCAGCGCACCGATGCCTCGCGCGTGCTGCAGCAGACCAGTCTCGCTCAGCAGATAGATCCAGTCATGACCGCCCTCTTCGCCGGTATGACCGCCAAGCAGGATGAGTTGCGGGTGCAGCGAGTCGTACACGTAAGGAGCGAGATCCAGCAGGCTGACGCCGCAGAACCACAGGCCAATTGCAGCGCCGAATGGATCGCGATTGCGGATCAGCAGTGCCGTCGCGAGGATCGCCGGCATGACGAGCTGCGCCAGCGACCCGCCGAGCACCATGATGAATTCGCCAAGGACACTGAAAATGACGTGTCCGGCTTCATGGAATACCAGCAGCGGTCCATGCAGGAATGAGCCCATCATTTCGCCGGTGCGATAGTCGAGCGCAATGAGCCTGACGCCCCACAGCGCGAACAACACGAGGATGACGCAGCGGCACCAGTACACGGTGCGATCCACACGTTCGGGCACGTGGCCAATCGCATCCCTGAAGCGCTGAACGAACCCGTCTGCAGGAATGTCGGCGTACTCCTCCACCTCTGCCCGCGGAGGCTCATCCATGGAGCCGAGCTTCGCCAGAATCACACCGCAGCCGGGACACGCGGCCGGCAGCCGCTGATCTTCAGGCAGCGGCTCATGGGCGCATTTCGGACAGGCGTCGAAGTGATTCACTGGCGGGCCAGCAATCGATGATGGGTGCACATAATGAAGTACGCATGTCATCCATAAACCGACACGGATCACGAAACAGTCACGCCGCTTCGTGGCCTGTGTGCGCAAACAACATGAAGGCTCCATCTCGTCGCGGATGAAAACCGGTCATCCCGGTTGGCTGACCCAATCCAGCGTCCTCACTCACCGTGCGTGCCTGCATGACAACGAAACAGCCATGGAATCGCCGATGACAACGCGGACATTGCGTCCAGACCAATCCGCTGCCGGCATCGTCATCTGCGCGAGTGCCTTAAATTACAGGCTTGCTAGCGGTAACATTACGCTTGACAGGTCAACGCGGACGGTCGCATAAGTACCGCCCCGCGGCGCCTGCCGCCCCACCAACGGAGGTGTGTCGACGCAGTTCCTGCGTCGGATCAATCAGACAACATCACTATCGTTTGCAAGACCAGGTTGTGGGGGACCTGCATTCGCTCCTCATTTACAGGAAGGGAATTTCTATGACTGCAAGTCCTGCAATAACCACACCCGCAGCGAAAGTCTTCGTGGCGGTACTCATCGCTCTGGCCGGCTTCTGCTTCTCCACGGCCAACGCGCAGCAATGTCTGAACTCGAGCCAGACCGGCAACAACAACGGCTACTGGTACTCCTTCTGGACCGATGGCGGCGGCTCCGTCAATTTCTGTCTGCAAGGCGGCGGGCGCTATACCTCGCAATGGAGCAATGTCGGCAACTGGGTCGGCGGCAAGGGCTGGCAGACCGGCGCACGTCGCAACGTCAACTACTCCGGCAGCTTCAATCCGTCGGGCAACGCCTATCTCGCGTTGTATGGCTGGACCACCAACCCGCTGGTCGAGTACTACATCGTGGACAACTGGGGCACCTATCGCCCGCCGGGCGGCCAGGGCTACATGGGCACGGTGTTCAGCGATGGCGGCACGTATGACGTCTACCGGACACAGCGTGTGAACGCTCCGTGCATTACCGGCAACAGCTGCACCTTCTATCAGTACTGGAGCGTGCGGCAGCAAAAGCGCACGGGCGGCACGATCACCACGGGGAACCACTTTGATGGCTGGGCCGCGTACGGCATGAATCTGGGAACGCACAACTACCAGATCATGGCAACCGAGGGTTACCAGAGCAGCGGCAGCTCCGACATCACGGTGAGCGACGGCGGCAGCAGTTCATCCTCATCCTCGTCCTCATCGAGCAGCAGCAGTTCGTCCTCCAGCAGCAGTGGCGGCGGCGGCAACAAGACCATTGTCGTACGTGCACGTGGCACCGTCGGCGGCGAGTCGATCACTCTGCGCGTCAACAACAACTACGTTGCGACCTGGACGCTCGGTACGAGCATGCAGAACTACACCGCTTCCACCAGCCTGAGCGGTGGCATCACCGTCAACTACACCAATGACAACGGCAACCATGACGTGCAGGTCGACTACATCCAGGTGAATGGCCAGACGCGGCAGTCGGAGCAGCAGAGCTACAACACGGGGCTCTACGCCAATGGCCGCTGCGGCGGTGGCGGCTACAGCGAATGGATGCATTGCAACGGTGCCATCGGCTACGGCAATACGCCGTGACACGCCGACATCGCTGCTGTCGCAAGTGAAGCAGTGCCGGGAGAGGGGCGGATCACTACGCTCCTCTCCCGCTGCAGAACCCCCGGTCCACCTCGTCGAACATCAACATGAACATGTCCGTCACCGCGCTCGCACCTGCGGCGCCAGGCCTGCGGTCGCGCCTGTGCAGCCGACGATTCGCGGTCAACTACCTGTCCACGCTGGCCTTCATCGGTGTGTCGTACTGGATCGTTTCCTCATTGAGCAACTTCCATCGCTCGATGCTGCAGGGGCAGTGGTCGCTGGACATGTTCGGTGTGGACGCCGTCATCACGGTGCAGTCGGTTTTCCTCGCGCTGATCGCACTGTATGCGCTGCTACTCATTCCCTACTACGCACGGTATCCCTGGATTCACTCGAATGCTTTCACGTTCGTGCGCGGCACATGGTTCGCACTGCGCCGCCGTGGAGATTCAACGTCTCGGTCCCCGATGGCGCTGCCCGTGCGCGTGCGGTTCTCGCCGCTGACACGTCAGGCGGGCCTGATGTTGCTGCTCAAATTCTTTTTCGCGCCCCTGATGATCAACTGGTGCCTGGTCCACATTGCGAACCTGTGCGGTTCCGTGCAACTGCTCATCGAGAGTGCCGCCAGACTGTCGGGTCGCGCGCTGTTCGATACGTCGCTGTTCTGGGCCGCGTTCCAGCTCATTCTGTTCGTCGATACGCTGCTGTTCACGCTGGGCTACATGATCGAGCTGCCAGCCCTGGATAACCGCATCCGCAGCGTGGAGCCGACCTTTTTCGGCTGGTTCATCTGTCTGGCGTGTTATCCGCCCTTCAACTCGCTGACCGGCCAGTTCCTGGAATGGCAGAGCAACGATTTTCCGCACTTCGACAGCGATGCGATTCACTTCACCGTCAACATCGCGCTGCTGTGCGCGCTCGCGATATTCTCGTGGGCGTCGATCGCGCTTGGCTTCAAGGCCAGCAACCTGACCAATCGCGGCATCGTCACGCATGGCCCCTATGCGTTCGTGCGCCATCCGGCCTATGCCGCAAAGAATCTCGCCTGGTGGCTCGGTGCACTGCCAACCCTGTGGATGTGGTACGCAGCCGCGAACTGGAAAGCGCTTGCGTACTGCGTCTTCTCGGTGCTCGGGTGGACCGCCATCTATGCACTGCGTGCGCTTACCGAAGAACGCCACCTGCTGTTGCGCGACAACGGCTACGCGCAGTACGCCACGGCCGTGCGGTGGAGGTTCGTGCCGGGGATCTGGTAGGCGCAATGCGCAGATCCCGGCAAAGCCTCAAGTTCGCCAGCTCTCCGGCGTTTCGTTCGTCCGCGCGAATGCCGATGCACGCTCAGGTTCGATCGGCCGCACTTCCATGGTCAGGCCGCAGGCTACACAGGGATTCTGCGCCGCCAGTGCCGCGGCTTCGGCAAGGCTGTCGGCAATGAAGAACCAGTAACCACCGACGACTTCCTTGGTCTCGGCGAATGGGCCGTCCGTGATTCCATGCATGGATACCACCATGCCCGGTTCGGCCAGGCGCTGACCCGGCCTGGCCTTGCCCGCAGCGACGAGCCCGGCGTGCCACTCGTAGAAATCATCGATGGCCTTCTGAATCCGCTGCGGCGAAAGCTGGTCATTCCATCGACCCCGCGACAGCACGAGATATTCATTCGACTTGCTGGTGTCGGTCATGGCAGGCAGGGCGGCAACTTCGGAGCGGCAGCATATCAGGCGATGCATTGTCCGCGCAGAGGGTCTGCGAATCCGGCATTGGCAGATGCTGCTGTCAACATGCAACATGGCGTCCACTGAACTCATCGGATCGCGATTCATGACGACTTCATCTGCGCCTTACCCGATCGGCACGCCCGGTGTTGCATGGGGCGATGCCGAGCGCGCGCGGTGGCTCGCCGCTCAGCGCCAGCAACGCAGCTACCGTGATGACGTCGTGCGCGTCGTCGAGCGGCTTGCACGGCGGTTCGACATTTCCGAATACGGACAGCTGGACTATCCGCCCGATCGCTATCGTCTCTTTGCCGTGCGCACTCGCGGCTGGGATGACGGCAAGCCTGTAATTCTGATCACCGGGGGCGTGCATGGATATGAGACCAGCGGCGTGCACGGCGCCTTGCAGTTCCTCGAACAGCGCGCGGCCGACTACGCCGATCGCATCAATCTGCTGGTCGCACCATGCGTCAGCCCATGGGCTTACGAGCGGATTCATCGCTGGAATCCGCACGCCATCGATCCGAACCGTTCATTCCGCGAGAACGCTCCCGCGGCCGAATCGGCAGCCCTGCTGCAACTGATCGCCCCGTTGCGGGGCCGGTTTCTGGCGCATGTCGATCTGCACGAGACGACCGACACTGATGAGAGCGAGTTCCGTCCGGCGCTGGCGGCACGCGATGGCAAACCGTTCGAGCCGGACCTCATTCCTGACGGTTTCTATCTGGTCGACGACACTGACAATCCGCAGCCCGCGTTTCAGCAGGCGATCATCGACGCCGTGGCCAGAGTGACCCACATCGCGCCAGCGGACGACAAGGGACAGCTCATCGGCTCACCGATGGTGGCACCGGGCGTCATTCGTTATGCGTTGCGCTCGCTCGGGTTGTGCGCCGGCATCACCGGTGCGCGCTACACCACGACCACCGAAGTCTATCCCGACAGCCCGCGAGCGACGCCGGCGCAATGCAACGAGGCGCAGGTCGTTGCGGCGTGCGCGGCCATCGAGTTCGCGCTGTCAGCGCAGTGACGAATCCGATATGCAGTCGACGATCACGACTGAGTCCGCGCGTCCTGATTGAAGTTCTGCCGCATGGCCACCAGGCCCGCCTCGATCATCGCGGCGACACCCGGTGCGGCTTCATCGGGCAACAGATCGGCAATCCAGATCCCACGCGTGGTGGATGCGTCGAGGGCGATGACCTGGAACGACGCGTTGTAATGCGTCAGTTGCGGACTGATCGCCGACCAGCACACGCGGTGACGTTGGTCGTCGATATCGACGATGAGTTCACGCACCACCCTGCCGTTGCCGAAGGTGACGATGCGTGCCCCCGCCTCGACTTGCGTATCGACGACGAAACCCGGCACCAGCCGCGTGTGCAGGGCGCCGACGTCTCGCAGCGCATCCCAGACACGCTGCAATGGGGCATTCAACAGTACTTCGCGATGGATTGAGGCCATGATGATTCCTGCCGGATCTCCACAGGGAACATCACGAGCCTAGGAGCAGGCCGCCGCCGGCGCTTGGAAAATATTGCTGTCCCGGTTCCTTAGCCGGCGGAACTTCGCGGGTGACATGCCGGCGGCCCGGCCGAACGTGCGCACGAAGTTCGACACGTCATTGAATCCGACGTCCAGCGCGATCCGCGTCACTTCGCTGTCATCGGCGAGCAGCCGGCGGGCAGCGGCCCGCAGGCGTGCGCGCAGCAGATACTGATGCGGCGTGACGCCCAGCACACGCGAAAACACGCGCAGAAAATGATAGCTGCTCAGTCCTGCGGCCCGCGCCAGCCGCGGCAGCTCGAAGCGCTCTGCGGTGTGGGCATCCATCCACAACGCCAGCTCGATTGCCTTGCGGCGCTGCGCCGGCCGCAGTGCGCGCTCTCGCTGCGCGTTCGCGCCAGTCAGGCGTGCGAATCGTGCACCGAGCAGCAGACCGACTTCATCGAGCGCCATGCCGCCGCCGCGTTCGGCCGCCATCTGCCCACGCTCGCCCAGGATCACCAGCTCGGGTAACGGCGGCACCATGCCCACCCGCCACTGCGCATCGGGCGCAATCTCCGCGACCACATCGCACTTCGGGGAACGCTGCCTCGTCCGGACCGCTGGTACAGCGATAGTCGATGGCGGTGACGGCAGCCTTGTGCAGAATCTCGATGCGGGCCATGCGCGAAGAATACGCGATGCAGCCGTGACTGCGGGAATGTCGCCCGTTGACGCCGCCACACATTCAAAAGTGCCCTGGCACCCTTACCCGGCGACGATCTCCATCTCGAGCGTGCGCTCGCCGTTCAGGGAATTGGCGATCAGGCAGCCGCGCTCGGACTTCTGGAGTACGCGCTCGCATAGCGCCCGGTCGCTCGTGGCAGGGACACTGAGCCGTACGCGGATACGAAACGCGGTGAATCGCGTCGCGCCGTCGCTGCGATCGAGCGTAGCGTCCACTGCGCAGTCCACCGACTGCCACTCGAGCTTCGACGCACGTGCGATGGCCTTGAAGGTGAGCAGGAAACAGCTCGCCAGTGCACCCGCCAGCAGCGTTTCCGGCGACCATCGATCGCCCGGGCCGTCGAATTCCCGGGGCGAGGCAATCTCGATATCGGGAAGTTCGCTTGCCTGCATCTGCACAGCACCGCTCGCCGACAGGCTCGCGGCCGCCGGATACACATGCGGCAGCGGCTTCATCGCGCCTTGCCGCGCGTGTTGAAACCAGCAAGCGAATACAGCGGGCAGCTTCCGACGAACGCAGTCAGCAACAGCACGAAACCGAGCAGGCCCCACCAGCGCACGTTCGAGGGCGCCAGCGTCATGAATGCAACCAGGCCCAGTCCGGCGAGGATGCGCACGATGCGATCGACGTTACCGATATTGGCTTTCATGTCCTCCTCCAGGCTCCGCAAGTCTCAAGTGCCGCACCCGGCACATCGCAACATCTGCGATCACAGGTTAGCGGTTACGCTCGCCGCAGTGACCCGTGGAGCGTGCGTAATGGACTTCGGGAAAGACTCGTTCGGGAATCAGAGTTCAATGCGATCGCGGTATTCCGGCACGACGGCATGCCAGTGCAGCTCGCGATCAATTCGTTGCCGCAGGGCGTCACTTGCGGGCGGCTCCCCGTGCGTAATGAAAACGTTGCGGGGAGCCGATGGCATCCGGCTCAGCCACGCCATCAGCTCCGGGGCATCCGCATGTGCCGACAGGGTGTCGAGCGCAGCCACTTCGGCATTCACCGGAAATTCCTCGCCATGGATCCGGACCGTGCGCGCCCCGGCAATCATCGCCGCACCGCGCGTACCGCCCGCCTGAAACCCGGCAAACACAATCAGATTGCGCGCATCCGGCATGAACACCTTGAGGTGATGAAGAATGCGCCCGCCTGTCGCCATGCCGCTCGCCGCCAGAATGATGGTGGGCTGGCGGATCGCATCCAGCACCTTGGACTGCTCGGGCGTATGAACATGAACGGCGGCAGTGCGCAACAGTGCAATGTCGGCATCGCTCAGTCGGTGCTCGCCGGGGAAGCGCAGCAGCGAGTCGGTGGCATCGATGGCCATCGGACTATCGAGATACATGGGCACATCCGGAATTTCTCCGGCGGCCTTCAGCCTTGCGATCAGCAGCATGAGCAACTGCGCCCGACCGACCGCAAACGTGGGCACCAGAATGATGCCGCCGCGTGCACTGGCTTTCAGAATCAAGTCGCGCAACTGCACCTGCGGATCGACCGCCGGGTGGGTTCGATCGCCGTACGTCGATTCAATGACGACGTGGTCCGCGTGCGGCGGCGGCGCCGGTGCAGGCATGAGCGGGTCATCGGGCCGCCCGATGTCACCGGAGAACAGGATGGACGTGCCTGCATGTTCGATGCGGACGCTCGCCGCGCCGAGCAGATGTCCGGCGCGACTGAACTGCGCAGTCACACCGGGCATCGGCACAAATGGCTTGTCGAAATCCGTCCGGCGCAGCAGATCGAGCGACGATTCTGCTTCGGCCTGCGTGTAAAGCGGCAAGGCGGGCGAGTGTTTCGAGAAGCGATGTCGATTGGCGAACTGCGCCTGCTCTTCCTGAAGATGCCCGCTGTCGGGTAGCAGAATGCCGCACAGCTCCGCGGTTGCTCGCGTCGCATAGACGGGACCGCGGTAGCCTTCTCGCATCAGCGCGGGCAGATAGCCACTGTGATCGAGATGCGCATGGGTCAGGATGACGGCATCCAGCCTCGCCGCATCCAGCGGCAGCGGCTGCCAGTTTTTCTGGCGCAGATATTTGTAACCCTGAAACAGGCCACAATCGACCAGCACGCGCCGTTCCGCGCATTCCAGCAGATAGCGTGAGCCCGTTACCGTCTGGGTGGCACCGAGAAATGTCAGATGCATCGAGGGCGCCCTTCTCTGTATGGCAGCGCGAGCATCTCACAGGGTGAGCCGAATGGCTTGATTCATACAACAACAACGCGATCCACACGGGGCGGCACTGGCTCATGCGATACTGCCGCCTCACTTGCTTTGCGATGATGGTGCATGCCGAGTATTGCCTTCGATTGCGACGGGACGCTGGTCGACAGCGAACCCCTGCACAACCGCGCGGACATTCTGGTACTGGCAAGTCTCGGCATCAGCATCGATCCGGATGAACATCGCCAGCGCTCTACCGGTATAGGCCGCCCGGCCATGCTGCGGGTCATCGAGCGCGAACGCGGGATTACGCTGCCGCCTGACACCGATCGTCGAATCGAAGCGCAACTGCGACAACTGGTCGCCAGTGAACTCAAGCCCATTCCCGGCGTTCCTGAAACGCTGCTGGCGCTCGCGCAGCGCGGCGCCGTGATGGCCGTTGCATCGAACTCGGATGCCGCCTATCTGGAACAGGCACTGACCACCTGCGGACTGCGGCACTATTTCGGCGAGCGCATTGCCTCGTCCGATCGCGTGGCGCGATTGAAGCCGGCGCCCGACATGTACCTGCTGGCCGCCGCCCTGCTCGGTACGCCCGCAGCCGAATGCATTGCTGTGGAGGATTCGAAGGCCGGAGTCGCTTCAGCACATGCCGCCGGGATGCGAACGATCGGCTACTGCCCGCCGGGCCACGTGTTCACGCCAGATCAGATGATGCAGGCAGGTGCACGCGAGGTGATCACGAGCTTTGCCGATCTGCTGGCGCTGCTGGACTGAACGAACTGAACCGCTGATTGCGCGCGCCGACATCGTCGTAACGCGGCATCGACAAGGACGGCGACGTGCTCGCCGCCTTGCGATTTGCGATCGATCAACGCGCCTCGGCCATGGCGGGCGCCACACAGCCGGCGCTCGACAGTTCGCGTTCGGCCTGAGTGAATCCGTACGAGGGGACGATCTCCTGGTAGCGATCTCCGATCGCATCCCACTGCGCCATGACGCGTTCACCGGCATCGGCGGCGTTGCCGATGTAGCAGCCCTCCGTCAGGGTGACATAGGAACGTGCGAAATGGCCGGCGCCGGCGCACAGGATGGCGCGGGTGGGCGCGTTGTCGTTCACCAGTGCAAGTACGCCGGGGCTGACCAGCGCCGGATCGAGCTGGGCCAGGGCTTCACGCGACAGCACACCGTCAGTCATCTGCGTTGCCGCCGTCGGCGCAAGGCAATTCACGCGGATGTTGTACTTCTCACCTTCCAGCGCCAGCGTCTGCATGAGACCGACCAGTGCCATCTTCGCCGCACCGTAGTTGGCCTGACCGAAGTTGCCATAGAGGCCCGAAGACGAAGTCGTCATCACGATGCGTCCGTAGCGCTGCGTTCGCATGATCTCCCACACCGCCTTGGTACAGATGACCGCGCCCATCAGATGCACGTCCACGACCAGACGGAAATCTGCGAGCGACATCTTGGCGAACGTCTTGTCGCGCAGAATGCCGGCATTGTTGACGAGGATGTCGATGCGCCCCCAGGCCGTCATGACCTGCTCGACCATGGCAGCGACCTGCGCTTCGTTCGTCACCGATGCGGCAACGGCCATCGCTTCGCCGCCGGCGTCCTGGATCTCGCCGGCCACGCGCAGGGCAACGGCGTGATCCATGTCGTTCACGACGACGCGTGCGCCCTGGCGCGCCAGCATCAGCGCGTGCGAGCGACCCAGTCCGCCGCCTGCACCTGTAACGATTGCGACTCGTGATTGCAGGATCATTGCTTGTCTCCGGATGCGTAAAGGAAGGACCGCACGCGGCGGGTCCGTTGAATCGGGGTCAGGAGCAAGATCAACGCCGAGGCAACCCGGCGCTGGAATCTGCGCGCTCAGCCGTTTCCATACTTCGCACGCAGGCGCATCTTGTCGATCTTGCCGGTCGACGCGAGCGGCATGTGCTGCAGACGGATCACGGCATCGGGAATCCACCAGGGTGCAACCTGGCCGCGCAATGCAGCGAGCACGGCCTCATCGCTGATGGTCTGCTGTTCGCGAACCTCGATGAACAGTACCGGGCGCTCGCCCCACTTCGGGTCCGTGCGGCCGATGACGGCAGCGAGCGATATCTGCGGCAGTCGACATACGAGGGCTTCGATCTGCGCCGGATTGATCCACTCGCCGCCCGACTTGATCAGGTCCTTGGCGCGGCCGGTGATGATGAGATTGCCGCCATCGTCGATCCTGGCCAGGTCGCCCGTATCGAACCAGCCGTTGGCGTCGGTGGCCGGCTCGTCTTCACCGAAGTAGCGTTGAAGCACCGCGACGCCCCGCACGCGCAGATGGCCTTCGACGTTGCGCTGCTGCGGCAGCGGCACACCGTTCGCGTCTGTCAGCAGCAGATCGACGCCGACCGCGGGGCGACCGGCACTCGCGGAGGAACGATGCGGATCGTTGGGCGAAGACACCGTGCCCGACGGCGACATCTCCGTCATGCCCCAGCTTGTCTGTACGATCACGCCGAGGCGACGCTCGAGTCGTTCCATCAACGCGGGCGGCATCGGCGCACCGCCCACCATGATTCGTTTGAGTGACGGCACATCACCGCCGGTGGCATCGAGATGTTCGACCAGCCCGAGCCAGACGGTCGGCACACCCACGGCGATCGTCACCGATTCCTGCACGATCAGTCGCGCCAGGCTTGCACCATCTGCGTGACGACCGGGCAACACGAGCCTGGCGCCGGCTGCGGGAGCGGCGAACGGCAATCCCCACGCATTGGCGTGAAACATCGGCACGACGGCGAGCACGCTGTCGATTGCAGTGATGCCGATCGAGTCTGCCTGCAACAGACGCAGTGCGTGCAGATAGCTCGAACGATGTGTGTACGTCACGCCCTTCGGTGAGCCGGTGGTGCCGGAGGTGAAGCACAGACCGCAGGCCAGGCGTTCATCGAAATCGCCCCAGGGAGCCGGCGCGCGGCTTTCGTCGATGAGAGCTGCAAGCTCGTCGACGGCAGGACGGTTGCGGTCACCGCTCCAGCAGTCGATTCCGCCGTCGATGATGAGCACGCGCTCAATGCCGGAGGCGAGCGCCACGATCTGCTGTGCCAGCGATGCGAGATCGGCGCTCACCACGAGGATGCGGCATTCCGACTGATCGAGCATCGCGGCCGTCTGTGTCGCCGTGAGGCGCGGATTGAGCGTGTGACACACCGCGCCCATGCCCATGATGGCGTACCAGCATTCCAGATGTGCCTGCGTGTTCCAGGCCAGCGTCGCGACGCGATCGCCTCTTGCAGTGCCGAGATCGGTCAGCAGCGCCGAAACGCGTGCGCTTCTCTCCCGCAACTGGGCGTAGCTCACCCGCTCACTGCCGCCATCGCGACCCGTCACCACTTCGGCGCGCGGGTGCCACTTGGCTGCGTGATCCAGAAAGCGGTCGAGCGTGAGCGCGAAGTCCTGCATCGCTCCTTCGATCATCTGCGGCATTCCTCGCTCGCGGGCAGTGGCGGAGAGACGATGCCGACGTTCCAGTGCCAGGCCTGATCGCCCTGGCCCAGGCGCCGGCAGACGACTTCGTCATTGAGCTCGAACATGCCGGGCAGCACGTGCGTCTGCGGTTGCGGCGTGGCGACGAAGTGCATGTAGGCACGCGTGGAACCGTATGCCGGCCAGTCGGGCTGATGTGCAGCTCGCGGCTGCGCCGACTTCGCGAAGCTGGTCCAGTAGCCGAGCATGGCATCCGACAGCGCCTGCTCTGCCGCGGTATCGGGAATCTTCGGCCATGACGGCGCCGTCTCATGGATGGTGCCGAACACGAACGGAATCTCGGAAGCATGGAAGGCATGCAGGCCGGCTTCATCGGCGGCCGGATAACCGTGATCCCACATATAAAGGAAGGCCGGCACCCCGAGGCCCTGCTGAGCGCGCACCAGCTTCTCTGCAGTCCAGCTGTACAGCGCATCGCGCGTGATCGCGAGAATGCTCTCCTCGAGATTCGTCGACGGATACAGTTTGAGGAAGTCGTCGGCCAGATCCGCGTAGCGGCTGCGAATCGCAGCTTCATACGTCGCGGCATCGGCCGGTACCGGCGGAATCAGAACACGCAGCGAACGGATCTCTCCGTCGTTGAAGCCTGCGAGTACCGGGACTCTGGCCTGCTCGCCACGCTCAAAAGTCTCGACGACCTGCCGCGTCAGAAAATGCCCATCGACGTTGTTCATCGGAAAATAGCCGGTGGCTGCTGAGGCCTCGACCAGCTTCACCGCGTCCATCGCACGCAGTGCCTTCAGCTCAGGCGCGCCGATGCTTGCCGTGAGTTGTGCGCCGATGGTCTCGGCCGACGCACTGCCGTGGCTGGCCTGCTTCAGCTGCGCCAGCGAGATCATGTAGGAACTCTGCGCGATCGCTTTCGCGAACAATCCGCGCGCCGGCGGCGATGCCATCAGATGCATCACGCTCAGACCGCCTGCAGATTCGCCGGCGATGGTGACGTTGTCGGGATCGCCGCCGAATGCGGCAATGTTGCGCTTGATCCAGCGCAACGCCTCGATCTGATCCGCCAGGCCGTAGTTGCCCGAAATGTGCTGCGGCGATTCGGCGCTCAATTCCGGATGCGCAAGAAAGCCGAGGATGCCGAGACGATAGTTGATCGATACGAACACCACGCCACGACGGGCCATTCGCGCGCCATCGTACATGCCGAGGTTGGATGCACCGGAAGTCAGCGCACCGCCGTAGATCCACACGAACACCGGCGCCTGCTTCGCATGCCGTGGTGCCCACACGTTGAGGAACAGACAGTCCTCGCTGATGGGCCCGACATCGTCTGCATAAATGCTCGCGACCTTGCGCACGGGCTGCACGCACGCTGCCCCGAACTTCGTTGCATCGCGCACGCCCTGCCAGGCGGGCATGGCCACGGGCAGCTTCCAGCGGTTCATGCCGACCGGCGGCAGCGCATATGGAATGCCCTTGAAGACGTTGAGATCGCCTGCCGTCGTGCCCCGTAATTTGCCGGCCGGCGCATCGACCACCGGATCCGATTGCGCCAGCACGGGGACGGTCATGCCGAGGGCGACGAGCAGCGCCGATACGGATCGAAGCATTCGCATCAGGAGTTCCTCCGGATCGCGGCTTGATGTTTCAGGATGCGCGCCAGCCACAGGTGCAGCACCACGGCCAGCACATAGAAAGGAACGAGCGTGTAGAACGCGAGCTGCAGCGAGTGCTCGGGATACGTCGGCCGCAGATAGTCGCTGACGGCACCCAGAAACGGCGGCCCGAATCCCAGGCCGATCAGGTTCATGACCAGCAGCAGCAATGCCCCGGCGAGCACGCGCTCATTCGGTCGCACTTCTTCCTGCACCAGCGTGACGGCGGGCGAGAGATAGAAGTAGTTGAGAAACATCGGGACCGCCAGAAACACCAGCGCGAGTTGCCAGCCGGGTGCCCAGACGAAGCCGATGAAGAACGGGATGGCCAGCGCGAGCGCAATCGCGGGCAGATAGCCATAGGCACTCTTCGAGCGTTGCGCGAAGCGGTCGATGAGCCGGCCGGAGGCATACATGCCGGCGCTGACGGCGACGCCGACCAGCAGCGAGTACCACAGCGCCACTTCGCTCAGCGTCATGCCCTTCTCGCGCATCAGGAACAACGTCGCGAAGTTCAGCAGCGCATAGGTGACGAACTGGGTCGCGCCCGTGGCGAGTGAGACGCTGCGCAGCACGGGATGAGC
The DNA here is from genome assembly GCA_035761425.1 of Povalibacter sp. GTDB lineage: Bacteria > Pseudomonadota > Gammaproteobacteria > Steroidobacterales > Steroidobacteraceae > Steroidobacter. The sequence continues at coordinate 61,976 of DASTRD010000074.1, read as the reverse complement.
AAAGAACATCTTGCAGGTCGGCAGGAAGGCTGCCTTCGTGGATGCGGAAACCCGCGCCGCCGGCGCATCGAGTCCGCCGCGCACCGGTTCACGCACGAAGATCACCACGATCAGCGCCGTGACGATGCCAACCGCGCCCAGACAGATGAAAGCGGAGCGCCAGTTGTAGGCCGCCGCAATCGACGCCCCGAAGGCAACGCCGAGCGCCAGCCCGATGGGCGGCCCGAGGTTGTAGATGCTCAACGCGGTACCGCGCGTACCCGGTGGAAAGTAGTCGGAGACGATGGCGTACGAAGGTGGCACGCCGCCGGCCTCGCCGATGCCCACTGACATGCGCGCAATGGCGAGCTGCACGTAACTGGTCGACAGCCCGCAGGCCATCGTGGCCGCACTCCACAGGGCGCAGGCGAACGACAGCACGCGAACACGATTGGTGCGGTCGGCAAGCCAGCCGACCGGAATGGCGAGGATGCAGTAGAACAATGCGAAATACAGACCGCCGATCAAGCCCAGCTGCCCATCGGTGACCCCCAGATCGTCCTGGATGGGCTTCGCCAGAATGGCGAGCAGCTGCCGGTCCAGAAAATTGAGCACATAGACGAAGCACAGGATGATCAGCGCCGACCACGCTCCCGCCTGCGGTTGCGTACGCGGCGCGGCCGGTGCCACCTGCACTACGGCTTCCTGCCGGGCATTCACTGCGCGAACCTGCGTCGTGGCGCAGACCGGACTGCCGCGGCGGCCAGGTGTGCGGCGCAAGCCCTTGTCGGAATCAGCTTTTTCACCGCTCCCCCCTCTTGAGGCATCGATCGCTCGCCGATGCTCCCGGTAGACAGAGTGAGCCATCGAATCACCCCCGCTGTCAATACTCACTCACTTGCGTGTGAATATCTTTTGACGGGCCTGCCGGATGGAACGGAATCGTTCGGAGGGTATACCGGCAGTCGTTTCTGCTGTGCCTGTCTGTCTTCTGTTTCCGGCACCGCCTACCGGAGATTTTGTGAACCGCAGCAAGCCGGTGCGGCGGCACCCGTGTTCCGATGACGACTCGTGATCATCGGGTCTCTTTCATGTTCAGACTGATCGGTGCCCTCCTCGTCGTCTACACACTGTTCGCTGCCGCACGCGGTGAGGTGTATGCGAAATCGGGAATGAGCGGTCGGACCGTCGTACGCGCCGATTCGCCGGCGTATTTCTGGTGCGTGATCGGCATCTATGCGGCGCTGAGCATTGCGCTCATCGTCTTCTTCTGACTGCTGCCGTTTGTCCCGCCTTGTCGCGGAGCGCGAACGCCCCAATCATCGCAGCCCGGTTCACGAATCAGGAACGCCGCGATGACACAAACGACATACACACCGCCGCCCGTCTGGAAATGGGAGCCCGGCAAGAACGGCGGGCAGTTCGCCAGCATCAATCGCCCCATTGCCGGCCCGACTCATGAGAAGGCGTTGCCGGTGGGCAGACATCCGCTGCAGTTGTACTCGCTGGCGACCCCCAACGGCGTCAAGGTCGGCATCATGCTGGAAGAGTTGCTCGCGCTGGGACATGCGGGCGCTGAATACGATGCGTGGCTGATCCGCATCAACGAGGGCGAGCAGTTCGGCAGCGGCTTCGTCGACGTGAATCCGAACTCGAAGATTCCTGCATTGCTGGATCGCAGCGGAGCTGAGCCGGTTCGCGTCTTCGAGTCCGGCGCCATCCTGCTCTATCTCGCGGACAAGTTCGGTGCGCTGATCCCCGCCGATCCGGCGCAACGTGCGGAATGTCTGTCGTGGCTGTTCTGGCAGATGGGTGCGGCGCCGTTCCTCGGCGGCGGCTTCGGTCATTTCTACGCCTATGCCCCGGTCAAGATCGAATACGCCATCGATCGCTACGCCATGGAAGTGAAACGTCAGCTCGATGTGCTCGATCGCCGTCTCGCCGATCACGAATATCTTGCCGGCGAGCAATACACCATTGCCGACATCGCCGCATGGCCGTGGTATGGCGGGCTGGCGCGCGGCGAAATCTACAACGATGCGGCAACGTTTCTCAGCGTGCAGGACTACAAACATGTGCAACGCTGGACGGAAACGATTGGCGCGCGCGCCGCCGTCAGGCGCGGCCGCATGGTGAATCGCACGACCGGCGACCCGTCCCAGCAGTTGCATGAACGTCACGACGCCAGCGATTTCGACCTGAAGACGCAGGACAAGCTGCAGCGCTCGTCATAGCGAGAAGACTGAAGGGCGAGCCGTCAATGGCTCGCCCGTCGTCTGCGCGCGAAGCGACTAACTCGCAGGGACGACCGTCACGATGACGCGCCGGTAACGCGACAACGCAGGCGTCCCCTTGTCGGTAACGCGCAGAATCATGTGCGCTGTCTGCGGCGCTGTGACTTCAGGGGCGACAGCGCCGATGTGTCGCAGATTCTCGGCACCACTGATGCGGATCGGCGCCTTCAGTGTGCCGGCTTCCGGATACTGGAACCACAGATAGCTGAGGCTATCTCCGTCGGGATCGCGCGTACCGGCGGCATCGAGCACGAAGCGCTCGCCCGATTTCACCGTGAGTCGATCCGCGTGGGCGAGCGCGGGAATCGGCGGGTGATTGGCCTTGTCGTATGGCTGCGTGGTCCAGTCCATGCGCGCAGCGAAATCATGCTGGAAGTCTTCGCGCCAGCGCCACAGCGTCACGCGAAAATCCCTGAAGGTTGTCTTGCTGTGCGCGACGGCGCGGCCATGGTCGTTCGCGATCCACGGCGCCAGCTCATCCTCTGCATTGGTCCATATCGGGCGCGTTTCCGCTTCGACGGGCACACCCCCGGTGAAACCCGTCGGATCGAGATCCTCGCGCCTGGGCACGTAACGTTCATAACGCCCGCCCCAGCCACCCCACTCCGGGTGTTCGGGCACGCTCAGTCCGTTCGGAATCAGCGCCAGGAATGAGGGCGTATCGCCTTCCATGCCGTAGGCAACATCGGGGTAGGCGGCGCCGAGCGGCCCGTGGTTCTGTTGAATATTGGTCGCGAGCCAGGCGTTGCTGATGGTGCTGTTATCGATGCCCTCCACCACCTGCATCATCGCGCCCCAGGTCCCCTTGGAGTAACCGCCGGGACTCACGATATAGAAGAGCTGCGGAAACGTGCGGCGCAACCACGCGCCGCTGTCGTCCTGATCGGAGATCGTGTAGACGCGCAGTTTGCCGATCAAACGGTTCAGTTCCGCCGCGCTGCGCGTGGCGCGCAACTTGTGCAGCGCCTGCGCCAGGGTGTTCGCGCCACCCCATACGGAAATCCACAGAGGTCGATCATCGGCCTTCTCGAGTGCGCGGATGATCCACTCGGAGCCCGGCGAATCGTGCCCATCGCCGACGCCCGCCATGCCGCAGACCGGCAAGCCGGCGGTGACCAGAGACTGCAGGGTCGCTTCGGACGGATAGGCGCGATCATGTTTCAGGAGATTCGGCTGCACCAACCCGTAGGCACGGATCACGGCGCGGATCGATTCCGGATGAATGCTGTCACGCATGTGGATCGAAGTCGTGGCAACGATGCCTTCCAGGTCGATCTCATTGCTGTAGAGCATCAGCCGCACCAGCGATTGGGTATCGTCAGGATCGGCTTCGACATCCGTGAGCACCACAAGACGTTGTCGTGGCGCATCGTTGGCCGCGAATGCGACACACGACGTGCTCAGACCAGCGATGCAGAGCAGCCCGCACAATGCCAGGCGCAGACAGTCAGGCATGAGTTATCTCCCGTGGACAGGGACCGGCGCGATTCATTCTTGTCGGTGGCACATCACCCGCAACGTGACACTACTCAGAAATCGTCATCCATCGCAAAGCGCCGCTGCTCCTTCAGCCAGCGCCTGGTCGCAGTACGGCTCGACAGCAATGCCAGCAACTCCTTCTGCCGCGCAATCTCAGCGCGCAGTTCACGTCCGCGGCGCTGAGTCAGCAGATTCAGTCTGGAGACATTCAGGTCGCTGCCCGGATCCAGACCGAAATCCATGCGGAATCCCTGCTGCAGTTCGCGCAGTGCATTCTTCGCATCGTTGAGCTGCTGGGCAAGCAGCTTGTTGTATTGCTTCAGGCGCTGGGCACTGGCAGCGCTGATCTGGTCGATATCGGTATGGCCTACCTCGATCTGCAGTTCGAACAGCGCCAGCAGATCGTTCGCGGCGTAGGCCTGGTTGATCCGCTGCATCAAGGCATTCTTCTCATCGCGCCGCCGCGGATCGGACTCGCGGTCCGGATGCACTGCGCTGGCCAGCTTGCGATAGATCTCGCGCAACGATTGCCGCACCAGCTGCGCCGCCGCTTCGCTGCGCTTCTTCTGCGCGGCATTGCGGTGTCGCTGCGCGTTCTCGGCGCGCTGCTCTTCCTCGGCCGCTTCGCGCTCCGCCATTTTTTCGTACATGCGCTGCACCAGCTCTTCTTCCGTGCGGATGTCGGTGTCGTCGCCGAGATCCAGGCCCGTCAGCTCTTCCGCTTCTTCCTTGAGCAGTTCGATCTCCTCCTGCCGCAAGTTCTCGAAACTCGCATCGCTGTGCTTGTCGAACAATGCCTGCAGTTCGGCATCATCTGGCGTGGCGACCAGCAGCGCTTCGGCGGTAACGCACAGCATCTGCCGCAGCGTTGCGCGGTCCACGCGCGACCAGCCACTGACCTCCAGCAATGCGTCGATGGCCAGCACCGTGCCGCGGCTCAGATCACGCAAGGTCGCCCGCAACGGCTGGAGTCGTTGCGAATGTTCCGTGCGGAATCTGCCGCTGGATTTCTCCCATGCAGCGCGGGCGTCCCGCACGGTTTCGATCTGACGGATCAGGTAGCGGAAGCGCTCCTGTTCGGGCGTCAGGCGGGCCGTGGATGAACGTGACGAAATGGAAAGCGACGTGCGGGGCATGCAACTGGGAATGTCCGGGGGCCGCGCATTGTCAGGGCGGTGGACCGTGAAGGCAAACCGCAATCCCTGCGCCATCCCTGGTTCGTTCCCACGGCCTGCGACTGGCCAGAGGCAGCGATTGCGGATGCCCGAGGCGGATTTTCAGACGGTCGCCACTCTTCAGGTGCGCGCCCACAACACTGCCGTCAGGATGATGCCGACGACATAGAGGGTGCCGAAAATCAGCTTGTTGTGACGCGCCAGCCACTGCGGCAGATAGATATCGAAATTGTCGCGGCGATCGTCGGTGAAGCGCGCCGCCACGTCGGTCATGGGACAACGCCAGTCATTCACGATGAGCACCAGCACTTCGACGAGCACGATGCCGATCAGCACGACCGCTGCGCGGTAGTACCCACCCTTCGCGGCTGCGGGGATGGCAACAATGACGGCCGCAAAGAAGGCCCACACGGCGGTGTGCGCCAGTCTGATCAATCGCAATGACGTCGCTGCTCCGGGCATGTTTTTCCTCGGCATGCATCGTGACCACGCCACCACATCGTGCCGCTCCGGTCATGTACCTAATCGCCCGCGGCGACTCACGGCTGCCAACGCGCAGTTGCAATGCGAAGCTATACAGACGGCAGATTCCCACACCAGGAGGGCACGACTGATGTCAGGTTTGATTCCGCGCATCGCAGGACACAATGAGCACTCATGGGCGCTGGTACTGGGCGCCGGCGAAGGCAAGCGACTCAGATCGCTCACCACCGATGACCGCGGAGTCGCCGTTCCGAAGCAGTTCTGTTCGCTCGCCGGCGAGCACTCACTGCTGCACGATGCGCTGCTGCGTGCCCGGGCAGTCGCATCGCCGGCACGCACCTGCGCCATTGTCGCGGCCGAGCATCGGCGCTGGTGGGAACCATCGCTGCGTTCACTGCCGAGCGAAAACATCATCGTGCAGCCCGGCAATCGCGGCACGGCCATCGGCATTCTGCTGCCGCTGGCTGCCATCCTGCGTCGCGATCCGGACGCCACAGTGCTGGTACTGCCGTCGGATCACTTCGTTCGCAATGAAGTCATTCTGGCACGCGCCATTCGCGAGGCGATGAGCCGGGCGCGCGATGGAGAAGTCATTCTCCTGGGCATCGACCCCGAAGAGGCCGATACCGAACTTGGCTACATCGTGCCTGATCGCCCGTGCGGCGCTGACGTGCAACAGGTCGCGCGCTTCGTCGAGAAGCCGCAGCGGCACGAGGCGGAACAGACCATCGAGGCAGGCGGTCTCTGGAACTCTTTCATCTTTGCGGCCCGTGGTGCCACGCTGTTCGGGATGCTGGAGCGCGCCCTGCCGGAGGGCGCCATGCAGTTGGTGGACATCGAGCGCCGCGTAGCCGACGGCGAGGCGATGCCGGGTGACCTTGCCGACGTCTACGAACATCTGCCCACGGTGGATTTCTCCCGCGAGGTCCTGCAGCACCTACCGCGTTTCCTGCGTGTGATGCGCGTGCCGTCGTGCGGATGGAGCGATCTGGGCACGCCGCGGCGCGTCCGGGAAGTACTGAGCCGGGAGCTTGCAGACTTCGTTCCGGAGCCTGTCGCGTCAGGCGGCATTCTCAACCTCGCGGCGCAGCATGCGCGGCTGCAGCTCGCCTGATACGCGGTCGCCGCGAATGCGCATCGCGCCAATCGTCGCAGGCTTGCTGCTGGTGGGCTGCTCCGGGATGCCGCTCAGTCACCACAAAGCCGCGACGCTCAGTGGGCCGGAACTGTATCAGCGGCTGTGTGCGAGCTGTCATGGCGCAGATGGTCGGGGCAGCGGTCCGGTCGAGCCGGCGCTCAGAACGCCCGTTCCCGATCTGACGCTGCTGGCACATCGCGACGGCGGTGAATTTCCGACTGAGGACGTGCGCCGCACCATCGACGGACGCTGGAGCAAGGCGGCACATGGCAGCCGCGACATGCCGGTGTGGGGCTGGCAGCTCTTTGACATGTCTTCCACGGACACGGCGGGCGAGCGCGCCCAGGTCGATACCATGATCGATCGACTGGTTGCCTGGCTCGCGTCGATACAGCGGCCGTAAGCAAATCAAGCTCACCGCGCTCAGCCGCGGCGGTACGAACCGACGCCAAGGAGAACCTCATGTATCAACGCATCCTGGTACCTGTCGATGGCAGCCCCGCGTCCAGACTCGGTCTCGACGAAGCCATCAGACTCGCCCGCGTCACCGGTGCAACCCTGCGTCTGGTGCACGTCGTCAACGAGTACGTCTTCGATCCGGTGTACGCGCCGGTATTCGACTACGCACCGTTGCTCGAGTCTTTCCGTCTGGCGGGTGAGAAAGTTCTGACACAGGCGCAGGCGACGGTGCGTGCTGCGGGCGTGGAGTTCCAGTCGGAACTGGTGGAAACCCTGGGGGGCAGTGTGGCGCGGCTGATTCTCGACCAGGCCGAAAACTGGCCGGCTGAACTGATCGTCATGGGCACGCACGGGCGGCGCGGCGTGGGCCGGGTGGTGCTGGGCAGCGACGCGGAAGCGGTGCTGCGCGCGGCGCCATGTCCGGTGCTGCTGGTGCGCCAGCACGCAGCCAGTTGAGCGCACGCATCGGGCGAATCACCTAGGCACTCGTGCATGGTGCGGATGGCGACAGCCATTGCACGGCGGGAAGATCGAGTCGAAATCATGTGGGGAATGCAGCCATGAAAGTCGAGCACTACTGCAAACGTAATGTCGCCGCGATCAACGGATCGGCGGATGTCGTCGATGTCGCTCGTCTGATGCGCGAACGGCACGTGGGCTTTCTTGTCGTCTTCAGGGACAACGATCCGCTGCGATGCCCGATCGGCGTGGTGACCGACCGCGATATCGTGCTGCAGGTGACGGCGAAGGAAGTCGATCCGCGCGCCGTGACGGCCGAGGACATCATGACGCGTCAGCCCATGATCGCCACGGAAGAAGATGACGTGAGCGATCTGATCGAAGGTATGCGCCTGGCTGGCATCCGGCGCGCGCCGGTGGTCGATTCCCGCGGTGCATTGAGCGGCATCATCGCCATCGACGATGTCATCGACGTCATCGCGACGCTGCTGGGTCACGTCGCCGGTTCGATCAAGACAGAACAACGCCGCGAGTGGCATCGCCGTCAGGCTTAGGGAACCTTAGCGGGTTCATGCGATTCGTTCGTCGCGCACCGCAGAGTGCGCGCACTTCCTTCTGACTGAAATTTCGAGGACCGTCATCGATCATGCACGACACCGATTCCATTCGTCAGAAACTGCGGGCACGGCGCGATCACCTCCTCAATCGCCGTGAGCGCATCGATCGCGACCTGGCGCATCGCAACGATCCGCTGGCCGCGGATTTCGCCGATCAGGCCACGCAGCGACAGAACGACGATGTGCTTGCAGGCATCGGCGGCAGCGCGGATGAGGAGATCGCCGCCCTCGATGCTGCGCTGGCACGCCTGGAGGCGGGACGTTACGGCCTGTGCGTGCGCTGCGGCAAAGCCATCGAACCCGTTCGGCTGGCAGCCATCGCGTATGCGGCGACCTGCGCGTCCTGCGCAGCGAGCGACTGATCGCTCGCGCGGCCTCTGCGAGAAGACCTCACCGGGCTAGGGAATCAACACGGCTGCGCCACTCAACTGGCCACGGCGCAATCGCTCGAGCGCGAGATTGGCATCGCTCAGTGCGAAGGTTTCGACCTGCGTGACGATGGGAATGCGACCGGCCAGTTCCAGAAACTCAACCCCATCGCGCCGCGTGAGATTGGCAACTGAGCGGATGCTGCGTTCGCCCCACAGCAGCGAATAAGGCAGCGACGGCACATCGCTCATGTGGATTCCGCCGCATACGAGCGTGCCGCCCTTGCGCAATGCACGCAGTGCCGTGGGCACCAGCTCACCTGCCGGCGCAAAAATGATCGCCGTGTCCAGTTCGACCGGCGGCGGCATCTCACTGCTGCCAGCCCAGCATGCGCCCATGGATCTCGCAAATTGCTGCGCCGTCGCATCGCCATCGCGCGTGAACGCATACACCTCCTGGCCGGCCCAGCGCGCGAGCTGCACGACCAGGTGGGCGGCGGCACCGAACCCGTACAGACCGAGCCGTCGCGCTTCCCCGGCCATGCGCCAGCTGCGGTAGCCGATGAGCCCCGCGCACAGCAAGGGCGCCGCGTGTGCATCGCTCATCGCCGCCGGGAGTTCGAAGCAGTAACGCGCGTCGGCCACCACGTGCCGGGCATAGCCGCCGTCGAGCTGATAGCCGGTGAATCGTGCACGGTCGCAGAGATTTTCCTGGCCGCTGCTGCAGAACCAGCACTCACCGCAGGTCCAGCCCAGCCATGGAACCCCCAGACGCTGCCCGGGGACATACTCGACCCCTGCGCCGCTCTCGAGCACCTCGCCCACGATTTCGTGCCCGGGAATGATGGGCAGCGGCGCGGGCGGCAGTTCGCCATCAACTACGTGCAGGTCCGTGCGGCACACACCGCAGGCACGCACGCGCAACAGTACCTGCCCGGCGGCAGGTCGCGGCGGCTCGCGAAGTTCGGCCACCAGCGGCTGCCCATGCTGATGCAGCCGCATGCACAGCGATCGCTCGATTGTCATCGTCTCATTCCATCGCGGACCGGTTGACGCACCGATTGGTGGATCCGCGTTGCTGCTACGAGATTGCCACGATTTCAGCAGTCAGCGCCTGCGCCGGACACTCGCATCAGCCGCACTCCACACCGAGGACACCATGACTCGATTGAACAACCTGCTGGTGATCGTGGATCCGACGGCGCAGGAACACCCCGCGGTCGAGAAGGCTGCACTGCTGGCAGCGAAGTTCCACGCTCGCCTTGAACTGTACGCATGCGATACCCGTGCGGCCCGCGAATCGCGCCTGGCTGCCGCCGCCGTGTACGGCACGTCCGCATCCGATTCGGTCGCGCCCAGGGCATTCCTCGAGAACCTCGCCCGGCCGCTGCGCCAGCGCGGGCTCGATGTCGCGACCGAAGTCGAGTTCAGCGAATCGCTGGCCGAGCAACTGATCGATCGCACCCGTTGCAGCAGCGCCGACCTGGTCATCAAGGACACGCATCATCACTCGCTCGCACGCCGCACTTTTCTGAGCAACACGGACTGGGAGCTGATCCGCGGCTGCCCCATACCCCTGCTGCTCACCAAGGCGACTGCATGGGCGCAGACGCCGCAGATTGTGGCAGCCATCGATCCATTTCACCTGAACGACAAGCCGGCGGACCTCGACCGACTGATCCTGGACCATGCCTCGTGCCTGGCGAAAGGATTGGGTGGCACCGTCCACGCCCTGCACGCCTACATTCCTGTTGCAGTTGTCGCCGCTGCAGTGGCAACGGAACCCGGGACAGCCCTCGCAGTCTCGCCCGAGGAAATCAAGCACGAACGTCAGCACCGGCTCGACGATCTCGCCACCGTGACAGCGCCGTTCGCGATCGCGCCCGAGCGTCTGCACGTGGAACCCGGCGGCCCGGTCCAGGTGTTGCCCGAGGCCGCGCGCAAACTCCACGCAGACATCGTGGCCATGGGCGCACTTTCGCGGCGCGGCCTGAGACGGATCTTCATCGGCAGTACCGCCGAGGACGTTCTCGAACGTCTGCCCTGCGATGCACTCATCGTGAAGCCACCGGATTTCGCTCAGGCGCTGCAGGGGATATGTGCGTAGGGGGAGATGTGATGGAGGTGATGGAGGTGATGGAAGTGATGGTGATGGTGACGGAGTGACGGGGGTGACGAGGTGACGGAGTCACGGGTGGTAGCGACGAGCGACCGGTGGATGCTCCGTGACTCTCGTGACTCTCGTCACTTCGACATGAGACAAGTGATGGAGGTGATGGGGTAACGGGCGATGGCGTGACGGACGAAGGCCCTGTCACTCTGGTCTCAGTTGCGCACTTTCTGTCAGGCTCGCTGCTGGCGGCCCGGATACTTTGCCGGCTGCCAGGAGATCCGAGCTTGAACGACAACGCTGACCGCTATCTCGCCCGTTTCCGACGTGTACTCGCTCATGTCGAAACGCACCTCGACGAACCCCTAGATGTGGAGCGTCTGAGTGGCATTGCGATGTACTCGAAGTGGCATTTCCAGCGACAGTTCGCCGAACTGTTCGGTGTGGGAGTCTACGAGTATGTACAGATCAATCGCCTGCGACGTGCGGCTCAGCAGCTCGCCTATCGCGATCTGCCGATCATGGAGATCGCGCTGACGAGCGGTTACGAAGGACCGGAAGCGTTTGCGCGCGCCTTCAGGAAGCGGATGGGCATGTCGCCTTCCGACTTTCGCAAGGCGCCGGACTGGGACGCCTGGCATGACCTGATCCAGCCTTTCACGACACTCAGGAGCCAGCATATGCAGCCAACATTCAGCGCCGCAGAGGTGCGCATCGTCGATTTTCCCGCCACGCGGGTGGCCGCCATCGAACATCGCGGCGATCCACGACGCATCGGCGAGACCATCCGGCGCTTCATCGAGTGGCGTCGCGAGCACAAGCTCCCGCCGCGAATCAGCGCCACGTTCAACATCGCCTACGACGATCCCGAGCAGGTGCCCGCCGATCAGTTCCGCTTCGACATCTGTGCCGCCACCGACCGGGAGATCGCGCCGAACGATGCCGGCGTGATTGCGAAAGTAATTCCCGGGGGGCGTTGTGCCGTGCTGCGCCACACCGGTACCGAAGACACCCTGCCGCAGTCCATCCGCGCCCTGTACGCGTCCTGGCTTCCCGCCAGCGGCGAAGAGCCCCGCGATTTTCCGCTGTTCATGCAGCGCGTGGCCTTCTTCCCCGATGTGCCCGAGCACGAAGCGGTGACCGACGTGTTTTTGCCGCTGGAGTAAGCAATAGCGAGGTGGCGCAGTGGTTCTTTGAACGCCGCACTTGCGCCACCCGCTCCGTGCCCAGCCGCGCGTTTCCTCCCGTTGACTTCCGGCGAGCACCATCCTACGGTCGCGGCGGCGTTTTCCGGGGAGTCGAATGGGACGCGCAGTCGTGCACTGGATCGGACCGCTTCTGACACTGCTGCTCGCCAGCGGCTGTCAGTCGCTGCTGCGTCCTTCGGCCACGCAGCGCGCCGAATCGTTTGCCGATCGCAGCGGTGCGCTCACCGTGGATCGCAGCGAACTGATCCGCTCGGTGTATTTCGTTTTCTCCGCCGACCAGGATCCGGAGCCGACCTTCACCAGTCGTCACGAATCCTTCACGGTGGATTTCCGCCGCGAGAACACGGCGGGATTCGCGGTGGCCATCGATGCGGACGGCTATCTGCTGACCGCGGGCCATGTCGCACATCTGGTCAACTACGTCATCGGCCCGATGGATGGGCGCATTCAGATCGCGCGCGCCTCGATCGTCTCCAAGCAGAGCTCGACTACCAGCGGACAGGAGTACGCCGTGCTGCACGTCGATCATGTACTCGACTGGCCGCGCTCGCTGGCACCGACGCAAACCGCAGGTCCCCTGTTCTGCGTGGGCCGCGCCAGCACGGCCGGTGACTTTCAACTGCTGGCAGGTCGCATTCGCGGGGCGCGCACCTTCCGCACGACGCCTTCCGGTCGGTTGCTCGTGACCGACGTGCCGCTTTGGTACGGCGACAGCGGCGGCGCGGCATTTTATGCGGATGGATCGCTGGCCGGCATCAATACGGCATTCTGGTTCGGGCTGCGCGGGTGGCGTACCTATTACGAACGTTACGTGTTCGCACCCGACGCGCGCGTGGTGTCGCAACTGATTGCCGGCGACAAGCAGGCTCGCGCGCTGGCACGCTCAGCACAGATCTCGCCTGCCGAGCACTCGACCGGGACGGAATAGCCAGCGCGTCGGATCAGTCGTGCTTCGCCGCCCGCTTCGCGGAGTCGCTGACATCCCTGGCTGCATCGCGCGCATCGTGGGCAACGTCGGAGGCAACGTCCTTCGCATCGTGCGCCACATCCCTGGCGACATCCTTCACTGCGGTGCCAAAATCCTTCGCCGCCGATCCCAGGTCTTCAGCAGCGTCGCGGATGTCTTCCGCGGGGCGGCGATCCAGCGCGTCGTTGATCTTGTCTTCGGCTTTCTCGAGCGCTGACTTCTGCTGGCAGCCCGCAAGCAGTGCAAAAGAAAGCATGACAGCGGGCCACAGGTACGGGCGCATGAAGATCTCCTCGGGCGAAATGAAGTGATGCGGCTTCTATATCATAGTGCGGCAGGCGCCTGCGCCACTCACGCGCTGTGAGACGCGCAACAAGGCCTTTGCTTCCTGCGCAGTTGTCCGGACCGCGCGGCAACAACGAGAATCCCGTGCACCCGGCCAGACTATCGATCGAATGAAGTTCCAGTTACCGACCACTGCCACTGCGCCGTTCTGTCCATCCGAAGTTCGCGGCAGCGTCAGGTTCGATGCGGGCATGCCGCTGTGGCGCAAGCTGTTGCGAATGGCAGGGCCCGGCCTGCTGGTGTCCGTCGGCTACATGGACCCGGGCAACTGGGCGACCGACATCGAAGCAGGATCGCGATTCGGCTACGACCTGCTGTTCGTGGTGATCTGCGCCAGTCTCGCTGCGATGGCCCTGCAGACGTTCAGCCTGCGCCTCGGCATCGTCACGGGACAGGACCTCGCACAGCTCTCGGCACAGCAATATCCGAAACCCATCGCCCGCATCCAGTGGCTGCTCGCGGAGCTGTCCATCATCGCGTGCGATCTGGCAGAAGTGCTCGGCTGTGCGCTGGCCTTTCACCTGCTGCTGAATGTCTCGATCCTGACCGGCGTGGCACTGACGGCGCTGGATACGCTGATCGTGCTGGGCCTGAAGGGCAAGAACTTCCGCGATCTCGAAGCCATCGTCCTGGGCCTCATCGTCACCATCGGTCTGTGTTTCCTGGTCGAACTGGTGCTGATCGGACCGGACTGGCGGCGCATCGCGGCAGGCGCGATTCCGTCGTGGGATGCCCTGCGCGACCGTGACGCGCTGTATCTCGCCATCGGCGTGATGGGCGCGACGGTCATGCCTCACAACCTGTATCTGCATTCCTCCATCGTGCAGACCCGCGTGGTCGGCGAAGACGAACGCAGCAAGCGCAATGCCATCGGATTCGCGCGGCTCGACACCATCGTGTCGCTCACGCTCGCCATGCTGATCAATGCAGCCATCATGATCCTGGCGGCAGCAGCCTTCCACGACAACGGCCATCTCGGCGTCGCCGACATCGAAGATGCCCATCAGCTGCTCGTTCCCATTGTCGGCACCGGACTGGCCGGCGTGCTGTTCGCCGTGGCCCTGCTCGCCTCCGGACAGAGCTCGACGTTCACCGGCACGATCGCCGGCCAGATCATCATGGAAGGGTTTCTGAAACTGAAAATCCCCTGCTATCAGCGCCGGCTCATCACGCGCGCGCTCGCCCTCGTGCCGGCGTTCATCGGTGTCGCGATGCTCGGCGAGCATGCAGTAGGACGTCTGCTCGTGCTGAGCCAGGTGGTGCTGAGCCTGCAGTTGCCCTTCGCGCTGTACCCGCTGATGCGGTTCACTGACGACCCCTCTCTCATGGGCAACTTCGCCAACGACGCGCTCATGAAGCTGGTGGGCTGGAGTCTGTTCGCGGCGATCACGGCCGCGAACCTGTGGCTGCTGCTGAGGCTCGTCAGCGGCTAGCGCGACGTGGGTCCGCCGATTACTTCGCGTGTGTCGCGACGTTCAGATTGAAGCGTTCGCGCACGATGCGCAGACGACCGGTGTGGGTCGACTCCTGCATGACGCTGTCTGAGCCGTCGTAAACGATCACGCGGTCGCGCCCGGCATGCTTGGCCTGATAGAGAGCAGCATCGGCGTTCGCCAGCAGCTGTCGCAGGTCGTAGCCGCCGGAAGCAGTCGTCTCGACACCGAAACTGCCCGAGACACTGATCAGCTTGCCTTCGTGCGCGATGACCAGTTGCCCCAGCGCCGTCCGCAGGCGCTCGCAGCGCTCGCGCGCTGCCTCGAGGGAGCAACCCGGCAACAGGACGCCGAATTCTTCGCCGCCCACGCGTCCGAATACATCGTCCGGACGAAGATGGGCACGACAGGTCGCGACGACCTCGCGCAGTGCGGTATCGCCAGCGGCATGACCGTATTGGTCGTTGATGGCCTTGAAATGATCCAGATCGCACAGGATGACGCACACCTCGCGCTGCGCCCTCTGCGCGGTTCCGAGCACGCCCTGCGCCAGTTCGATGAAATGCGGCCGGTTGGCGATGCCGGTCAGACCGTCCTGGCGCGACAGCTTCATGAAATGCAGCTGCGAGCGTTTGGTGCGATACGCGAACAGCGCAATGAAGGCCAGCACCAGCATCAGCATGACGATGTACAGACGACTCGTTTCTACGGCCTTCCTGTCGAGTGCCTGTTGCAGCTGAAGGACCTGGTTCTGCTTGTTCAGGGCGTCGATCTGCAGCTGGCCGGCAATCGCTTCGTGCTTCACGCGTTCATAGGCAATTTGCTTGGCGCTCACGTCATCGAGGTAGCCCTTGTCAGCCGCGGCGTACTTCTCGTGATATGCGAGGGCATTTTTGTAGTCGCCCTGTTCCCGCGCCAGCAGATAGAGAAGCCGGTAAGCCGTTACCAGGGCTTCCGTGTATTCATTCTTGATATCGCTCTCCACGGCACGCAAGGCGTAGCGGCGGGTCAGGGCAGTTTCCCCTGTCTGACGATAGGCCTGGGCGAGCAGCGCGTTGTAACCGGCGATCAGGGGGGGATAGTTGGTACGCAAAGCTTCGTCATAGTGAGATTGCAGCAGATCGATCGCCTCGGTGTAGCGACCGCGGTCGCTCTGCACTCTGGCGACATCCGCCCGGATGAGATTTGCGAAGACCGGTTCGTTGGCACTCATGCAGGCAGCAATGCCCGACTGAAACTGGGAGGTGACCGTGTCCAGACGCATGCTGCGAGACAATGCTTCCAGTTTCAATTGACTGCCGGTGCACGCACCGCGCCCCGTCGGATTCTCTTCGAGCAGCTTCTCGGCATAGTTGATTGCCAGATCGTACTGACCGACACGGTTGTAGAAGAGGGATGCCACGCCCAGCCCCTGCTGCCGCGCGTCGTGGTCCGACACCCGGGGCAACAGCTCGAGCAACTGGCCGAGTTCGGTGAACGCTTCTTCGTAACGCTTGGAAATGGCCATTACGTTGACGGTGGTGGCATGCGCACGAAACTTCAGCGTCGGATCGCTGGTCTCGACAACGACGGATTTCAGGGTCGCAATGGCCTGCTCGTAATCGCCCTTGTATGCGGTACTCCAGGCCTCGAGGTAGCGCAGCTGCTGGCGTTGCGTAACGCTCAGTTCATTCTGGCGGTGTTCCAGCGACTGCATCAAGGACAGGAAGGTTGCGTAGTCGGCGGACTTGATTTCATCCGCCCGGTGCAGCAACTGCATGACGCTTTCCGTCGCTGCGCCTGCACTCATCGTGCAAAGACAAAAAAGAAATGCGGCAAGCCCCCCCGTCAACATGCGCCGGGTGAGACTTGCCGCCTGCAGCGGTGATTCAGCGAATCGACGCCACATTCAGACAGGCTCCGCCACCCGACGCGACGTCTTCATTCGGCTCTTCGCCATCGTCTTCCTCTGCATCGTCCTCGTCTTCATCATCGGGCGTATGCAGTCCGCAGCACACGTTGGTGGCTGCACCCAGCAATGCCTCGAGCCGTGCCTGATCGCCCTGAGCAATAGCGGCTCGCAGTTCGGGGTCGATCCCGATACCCGTCAGCGCCTGATCGAGTTCCGCGGCTGTGGCGTGCCGCAGCTCCGGATCCTTTCCTACCCTCTCCAGAAAGTCGACGATTGTGGTCATTCTTCTCTCCTCGTTCTGACGATGGTCCACTATGCAATGGAGGCCTGCTCGAACAGCTTGATGCTCTCTCTTCCTCTGTTGCTCTCTTTCACGGTTGACGCGCGAAACCAGGAATTGCGGGAAACAGCCCAGAGTCGATCCATCATGGGACGCCTGGCGGCGACCACGCTGCCACGACATGAGAATCCCACCCTGCGTACGAGCCGGTCCGTTACGGGATTCCGGGAATTCACCATGACCACGACTTCGCGCACCTGCGGCAACTCGAACGCCATCCGGATCATCGCCACCAGCGCCTCGTGGCCGTAGCCCTGCGCTCTTGCGCTCGCTGCAAGGATGACACCCGCCTCAACACGATCGGACGCATCGGCGAGACCGAAGCCGCAGATTCCAATATCGGAACTGGTTGCCTTCTCGCTCACGACGAAGACCCGTTGCCTGAAATCCTTCTGACGTGTGAGCTGCACCGCCTTGCGGAAGGCACGTTGCACCCGCCGCGGCGATAACGGCTCCCCGATGAACTTCATCGTCTGCGCATCCGTGTACAGATCGCAGTAGAGCTTTTCGTCCTCTTCGCTGAGACCTCGCAGGCGCAATCGTTCGGTATCGAACGCCCTGGCCTGCTTCGCGACTTGTGCCTCGCTGGTGAATTCCGACTCGTTCTCCGCGGCCCGATCGAGTGCCGCCAGACGCTCGCGAATCTCCGCATCGGGTTCCATCGCCTGTGCCGGCGGGATGACCATCGTCATGTGCATGTCCACTTCGATGTGCGGCAGCTCGCGCAGCTTCAGTCGTTCGATGCGCGGCTGATGCATGGGCAGAGTCGCGCCGCGGTAGAGAATCACTTCGTGGTCGAGGTCGTAATCGCGCGCCAGGATATCGACGAGCACCTGACGATAGGCTGCCCCGGTACTGAAGCGTGCGAAGGAACGATCGCCGGCCACACCCACCTGCCAGAGAATGAGGTAGGCAGACAGGTCGAACCTGCGGCGATAGAGCATGATCTGGCTCGCCTCGTAATGCTGGCAGCCGACCGTGCCCGGATCGATACCGAGATCCGCGTAGAGACAATCCTCCGCAGAGACACCGGGCTCCATGTGGGCGCGGAAGCCTTCCTTGCGGGCGATTTCGATGGCCTTGTGCGGCGGCCACGCAAACACGCCGGGATGGCCGTAGAACGCGCCGCAGACTTTTTTTCCCGCGCGCACTTCGGTGAGCATGGCATCGACCATTTGCCGATAAGTCTCACGACGCGATTTACCTTCGCGATAGAAGGACTGGAGGCTGCGCACGTCGGCATTCATTTTTGCCAGCCACATTTCGATGATGCCGTCGGAGAGGCCCGTGAAGACCACGTCGGCCTGTTCGATGTAACTGCGGGAAAGCGGTGTGAGATGAGAACCCAGCGTCATCCCGACACCTACGCACACCAGACTGCCAGCCTTGGTCATGGAGGCCCGTTTCCGCTTTTACGTGTTATGAGAAATCTGCCAGTGAAAGGAGCGGCATCGGCTTGTCTTCCGACTGATACCGAGTCTGCTTGCTCAGGGAGAAAGTGACAAGTACGTCGACGCTCAAATCAGGTTGTCCCCGAGCCGGGCAGACGATATGGGGACACGCGTCACACCGTTGGGTACGCAATAGGTCACATCGAAATACAGCACGGGCGCAGCAACGTGAGTGCGGTCACACGGCCTCGACGGCACGGTGCATGAACTGGCAGGCCCAGTCGTGCCGCAGGCCGTTGCCGGTCGAAGACGAGCGCTGGACGCTACTTGAGCGGTGCTGACAGAAAGCGCTCGGGAATCGCTTCGCTGAATGGATAGAAATGAAACCAGGGCTGCGCGTCGGCGATGACTCGCTGCACCGAGTCCCGCGCACATAGACGATCGAAGTAGGCCGCCGTCAATGGATGATCGTCGGCATACGCAACGAGGGTGCCGGCGTAAAAGAGCGCGGGGAAAGCTGCGCAGTCTGCGATGCTGAAATCGGTGCCTGCGATCCAGGACTTTACGGCCAGTTGCCGCTCGATCATGTCGTAGGCCATCCTCAGTGTTGCGCTTGCCTCCGACACGGCGAGCGAATCGCGCTGCGCGGGTTCGCGCAGCCGGTCGCTGACGATGCGCTGCATTGGCGCCTGGACGTACAGATCGAAGAAGCGATCCCACAGTCGCGCATCCAGTCGCTGCTCCTCATCGCGCGGCAGCAGCGGCTGCGCGCCGGGATAGTAGCGGTCGAGGTACTCAATGATGATGCTGGTCTCGGGGATCGTCCGGTCGCGGGTCTCATCGCGCAGCACCGGCATCTTGCCGACGGGCCAGAGATCGAGGAAGCGCGCACTCGCCTCGCGATCCGCAAGATTGACGATCTCACCCTTGAAGGGCGTTGCGTTCTCACCGAGCGCGATCTGAACTTTCCAGCAGAACGAGGCCAGCGGGTGATAGAAGAGTATGAGGTTCATGCTGCACAGAGTACCTTCAGAACACGGATGAAGGTACCGATGTCCGTCAGCGGCTGATCTCGTCGGGGCTAAATCCGCCTCTCGCGCGAAATCTTTGCTTGTGGCGATCGAAAACAGCACTGACAATTCCGGCCCGCCAGTCGCTCGCACAACAACTCCAACAGTACGGGAAAAACATCGATGACTCGCACCCTGACCCGCATTCACCTCATGGCATTTCTGCTGTGGTCAGCCCTGCCGGCGGTTGCCGGCGCTGCACCGTCGAAGCCCGTCTATCAGGATGCTTCGGCGCCGGTCGATGCGCGGGTCGACGATCTGCTCGGGCGCATGACGCTTCAGGAAAAAATCGCCCAGATCACGGCGGTGTGGTTCCGCAAGAACGACCTCTTCGATGCACATGGCAGGTTCGATACCGCGGCGGCCAGACGTCTGTTCCCCGACGGCATCGGTCAGGTGACCAGGCCAGGCGACCGGGCGCCGCAGATCGATCCGTTCACCACGCCGCAGCGCGATGAGCGTGAAACTGTCGAACTGGTCAATGCCATCCAGCGCTATGCGGTCACGCGCACTCGCCTGGGGATTCCCGCGATGTTCCATGAGGAAGGGCTGCACGGCTATGCGGCGCGCAATGCGACGAGCTTTCCGCAGGCGATCGCACTGGCAAGCTCGTGGGATCCGCAACTCATCGAGCAGGTATTCACGGTCGCGGCCCGCGAGATCCGTGCACGCGGCGCCAGTCTGGTGCTTGCACCCGTGGTCGATGTCGCCCGCGATCCGCGCTGGGGGCGGTTCGAGGAAACCTACGGCGAAGATCCGTATCTGGTCAGCGAACTCGGCGTTGCTGCGGTCCGTGGATTTCAGGGCGAAAGTCTGCCGCTCGCGAAAGATCGTGTGTTCGTGACGCTCAAGCACATGACGGGCCACGGCCAGCCCGAGAGCGGCATGAACACGGCCCCGGCAAACATCTCGGAGCGCGTTCTGCGCGAGGAATTCTTTCCGCCGTTCGCCGCGGCGATCGAGCGCGGACACGCTCAGGCGGTCATGCCTTCCTACAACGAAATCGACGGTCTGCCTTCGCACGCCAACCGCTGGCTGCTGCAGGACATCCTGCGCGGTGAAATGAAGTTTGAAGGCGTTGTCGCGAGCGACTACCTGGCCATTCACGAACTGGCCGAGATCCACGGCGTCGAGCCCGACGATGTGCATGCGGCCGCGCGAGCCCTCAAGGCCGGCGTCGATATCGATTTTCCGATAGGCATGTCGTACGACCTGCTGCCCAGAGCGCTCGCGCAGGGGCTGATCGAGCAGGCCGACATCGATCGCGCCGTACGCCATGTGCTGCGTCTGAAGTTCCTGGCCGGCCTGTTCGAAACCCCGTACGCCGACGAGAAATATGCGCGCGCCATCACCGGCAACGCCGAAGCACGGGCACTGGCCGCGGAAGCCGCGCGCAAATCCGTCGTTCTGCTGAAGAACGACGGCACCCTGCCCCTGCATGAGGATCGACTGAAAACGCTCGCGGTCATCGGTCCGCACGCCGCCCACGTCGACCTCGGCGGCTACTCCAATGTGCCGAAGCAGGTGGTGAGCATCCTTGATGGCATCAGGACACGGCTGGGCAACGAGGTGAACGTGGTGAGCGCCGAAGGCGTGCGCATCACTGACAGCGGCAACTGGTACACCGACGAAGTGAAGCTCGCCGACCCGCAGCAGAATCGCGAACGCATCCGGCAGGCCATCGATGTGGCACGCACGGCTGACATGATCGTGCTCGCGATCGGCGGAAGCAGCGCCGTATTCCGCGAAGGCTGGTCGAAAACCCACCTCGGCGATCGCAATACGCTCGATCTGATCGGCGAACAGCAGGAACTCGTCGATGCCATGTTCGCACTGGGCAAGCCCGTGGTGATCGTGCTGATCAACGGCCAGCCGCTCGCCATTCCCGATGTCATCGAGCGCGCCAATGCCGTGCTGGAAGGCTGGTATGCGGGCCAGGAAGGCGGCACTGCCATCGCCGACATCCTGTTCGGCACGGCCAATCCGGGCGGCAAACTGCCCGTGACGATTCCGCGTTCGGTGGGTCAGCTGCCGATGTTCTACAACTACAAGCCGAGCGCGCACCGCGGTTACATCTTCGGCAGCAGGGAACCGCTGTTTCCCTTCGGGTTCGGCCTGTCCTACACCACGTTCGATATCGGCGCGCCGCGGCTGTCCGCCACACACATCGGTATCGATGACTCCGTGAAGGTATCGGTCGACGTACGCAACAGCGGCAGGATGGCGGGCGATGAAGTCGTCCAGCTCTATGTACGCGACAAGGTGAGCTCCGTGACCCGCCCGGTGAAGGAGTTGAAGGGGTTCAGCCGCGTGACACTCGAGCCGGGTGAATCCACCACCGTCGAGTTCGAACTCGGCAAGAGCGCGTTTGCGTTCTGGAACGACCGGATGCAGTACGTGGTGGAGCCCGGCGAGTTCGAGATCATGGCCGGCGGCAATTCGGTCGACCTGAAGAATGCGACGCTCACCGTCGGGCAATGACAGCGCAGAATTTCACAATGAATCGCTCGCAGAGACGGCTGTCCTCACTGCGTGCCAACCGAAAGCCAACTTCCGAGGAAAACCGATGCGTAACCGCGTTGCTGTGTTGCTGATCCTGTGTGTTGGCACCGTTGCCGCAAGTCGTGCGGAAATCGTGCGCTACTCCGGCAGTCCGGACGCGCTGCCCACGCAGAAGTACGTGCACGTCATCAGCGAATCGGACTCGCCGGTGCAGCCGGTCTACATCAAGGCGAAGGACGGCCTGTACATCGCAGCCGCAATCCGCAAACCCAGGGGAGACGGACCGTTTCCAGCCGTGATCATGTTTCACGGTGCGCCCGGCGGACGAGGCATGGAACAGCTCATCGGCTGGTCACGCGGCGATCACGGCGGGCCGGCCTGGGAACGATTCCTGAGCGAAGGCTTTGTCGTCATCGTCGCCGACTATCGCGGGGGCGACTGGAACCAGATGAATCAGCCCTCCGACAAGGGACTGATCACGGCCATCGACGATGGACTGTCCGTCATCGACCACGTGAAGGCGCTGCCGTATGTGGATGCCAGCCGCATCAATCTGTATGGCGTGAGTCTGGGCGGCAACCTCGTGATGTTTCTGGCCTCCAGAGTGCCGACGCTGCATGCGGTGATCGCGGGCGCTCCGGCGCCGATCTGGTTCCTCGGCTATGACCTGCCGGCCGGCGGCAGCCGACCGGATTTTGCGGCGACACCGCCTGACCCCGAGGTCTCGCGCCGGAACATCTCGCCGATCAACACACCCATCTTCATTCAGGTCGGCACCGAAGATCGTCTGCAGGCACTCGATACCGTGCTGCACGATCAGCTCGTGAAATTCGGCAAGCCGGTGCGCATGGAAGTGTACGAACACGGCTATCACGATTTCGTTTTGGGCCCGCAAGGCCAGAAGCGCCCCGATCTGCCGCACGGCGAAATCCTGCTCAAGGGCGCACTCGATGCACTGGATCGCTCCGTCACCTTTGCGAAGACCGGACGCTGAGCGCAAGGAGTCGAAGAAAGTAACGGGATTCCATCCCTGGTGATCTCTGTGTGAACTGTGGGCTGGCTCCGGCCAGCCCACACGGCGCGACTGCCTCAACCTGACAATCTCACTGCAGGAAGCGGCCCGTCTGGGCAGTCGCCGCAGGCCCGACACTCTGAGAGGATGCCGCCCCATCAGGTGCGAGGAATGCATCATGTCGGCCCAGATGCCCTCCGGATTCGAAACTTCGCTGCCGTTCGTGCTGCAGTGGGAAGGTGGATTTGTCGACAACCCTGCGGATCCGGGCGGCCGCACCAACCGCGGCGTGACGCAGAAGGTCTATGACCGCTGGCGAGCGCAGCAGAACCTGCCGCAGCGCGATGTGAAACTCCTCGAGGACGAGGAGATGCAGGCGATTTATCGCGCGGGCTACTGGGTCCCTGCGCATTGCGAAGACCTGATTGGCCCACTGAACCTGGTGGAGTTCGACACCGCTGTGAACATGGGCGTCGGACGCGCAATCCGCTTGCTGCAGACTGTCGCCGGGTGTGGCGTCGACGGTGCGTTCGGCAACGAAACCCGCGATGCGCTCGACGCCTGCGATCAGGGTTCGGCCGTGATCGCGTACTGCACCGCACGCGAACAGTACTATCGCGCGCTGGTGGCCAGAAACCCGCGGCTCACGGTTTTCCTCAAGGGCTGGCTGAACCGGCTGAACGCCCTGCGCCGGCAAGCCGGTCTGCCGGGCTTTGAATCCGCGCAGCCGCTCGATCTCGGCGACACCGGCTTCATCGCAAAAATACCGGACCTCGGTGAGAATCCGGACTTCGATCTGTGACCAGATTGCGCGGAGCGTCATCATGGCCCACGTCACGTTCGTTCATGGCATTGCCAACAAGCCGCCAGCGGAAGATCTGTTGCGAGTCTGGCGGCGTGCGCTGGCCGATGCGGCCGAGCCCCTGCCGCTCGGCGATCTGGGTGTCACGACTTCGCTCGTCTACTGGGCCGATCTCATGTACGAGAAGCCGCAGGACGATGCATCCGCCGAAGAGGCGACCGGCGAGGCGCTGCTGGATGCCAGCGGCAGCGCCGAGCAACCGCAGCCAGCCAACGCCGAAGAAGCAGCGTTCATCGCTGCGGTGCGCGCCAAGCTCACGGCACTGTCTGCAGCACAGATGACCGCCGCCGAACTGCCGGGTACGACAAGCGGTGCGCAGGGTACGTTCGAGCGCGTGCCGCTGCCGTGGTTCATCAAGAAGCGCATCATGGACATCTTCCTGCGCGATGTGCACCACTACCTGTTCGACACCGAGTTCGCACCGCCCGGCCGGACGCCCGTGCACATCCAGCAAACCATCCGTCAGCGGTTCGTCGATGCTGTCTGCGGCCAGAGCGTTTCGCGGCCGCATATCGTCGTATCGCACAGCATGGGGACCGTCATCGCCTACGATTGCCTGAAACGTGTCGCCGCCTGTGCCAACGTCGATGGCCTCATCACCATCGGCAGTCCGCTGGGCCTCGATGAGATCCAGGACAAGCTGCATCCGGAATGGACGCGAGCCAATGGCTTTCCGCGTGAACGGGTCGCCGCCGACTGGATCAATCTTTACGATCGACTCGATCCGGTCTGCGGTTTCGATCCTGCGCTCGCCAACGACTATCGCGAACGTGACACCGGCGTGGTCAAGGACATCCCCGTCGAGAACGACGGCGCGTGGCGTCATTCCGCCACCAAGTATCTGCGTCAACCGGCGTTCCGTCGCTCGCTGCGCGGCATGCTCGGGCTCTGACATGAGCCTCACGAGTGAGTTGCGACTTCAGGCCACTGCGGCGTTGCAGTCGCTGGCAGGCGCCAATCCACTCGAAGGCATCGAGCAGGCCAGGCAACTGGTCGAGCAACTGCGCGACTCGCGTCAGTACGATCTCATGAGCAGCGTTGCCGAGGCCGTAAGCCGCATCGACCCGCGCGATGCCCGAAATCGCAAACTGTACGGACAGGCGCTGATCGAATGTGGCAAGGCCACCGCCGCCATCGACGTGCTCGAAGCACTCAGCGCACGACTTGCTCCGGACGATCCCGAGTTCGGCGAAGCATCCGGACTGCTCGGGCGCGCCTACAAGCAGATCTTCTTCGATGCCGGCGATCGCACCACTGTCGGTGCGCGCGATGCGTTCGCGCAGGCGATCAATGCTTACCGACGACCCTTCGAAGCGAATCCCGCGGCGAACACCTGGCACGGCGTGAACCTGCTGGCGCTCGTCGCCAACGGTCGGCGCTTCGGCGTCGTGCCACCGACAGATCTGGATGCGAAGCAGATCGCGCGCACCGTCGTGGCTGGGCTCGAGGCCATCGAACCCCGGCAGAGAACCTCCTGGTATCTGCCCACGCTGGCGGAGGCGCAGCTCGGACTCGGCGACTGGGACGCCGTCGAAAGCACACTCCGGCAATACGTGGCGCAGGCCGAACCGAAGGCATTTCCGCTGGCCAGCATGCTGCGCCAGTTCACGCAGATCTGGGATGTCGAGCGAACGCCGCGCGGCGCCGGACTGGTCAGCCTGCTCAACGCAGCCCTGATGAAACTGCCGGGCGGTGTGTGCGAGATTCAGATCAGCGATCTGCAACGTGCCCAGGATGTGCAGCCAACTCCCGGGCAGCTCGAAGCCGTTCTCGGCCAGCACGGCGCACAGACTTATCAATGGTGGAAAACGGGCCTGACGCGCGCCATGTCGGTCGCATCGATCCGTCAGCGACTGGGCAGCCGCATCGGCACGGGATTTCTGGTGCGCGCCGGCGACCTCGGGCTCGCCCCGGCAGACCAACTCGTCGTGCTCACCAATCATCATGTGGTCAACGACAAAGGCGAGAGTCCCGGCCTGTCACCCGATCAGGTCGAGGTTGTATTCGAAGCCGCAGACCCCGGCACCAGTTATGCGGTCGAAAAAATTCTCTGGTGTTCGGAGCCCGATGTCTGCGACGCCTGCGTGCTGCGACTTGCCACAACGGTCAGGGACATCGCGCCGCTGCCGATTGCCCGACGCCTGCCGGCGCTGGGCGAAGGAGCGCAGGTGTATGTGGTCGGCTATCCCGGCGGTCGCGATCTGGCGTTCTCATTTCAGGACAATGAACTGCTCGATCACGAAGGCCCGCCCGGCGGGCATCCGCAGATACCGGGCGTGTGCCGCGTTCACTATCACGCGCCGACCGAAGGCGGCAGCTCCGGCAGCCCGGTGTTCAATTCGACGTTGTGGGAAGTGATCGCCCTGCATCACAAGGGTGGCAAGACCGGCATGCCGCGACTGAACGGCGGCACCGGCACCTATGCCGCCAATGAAGGGATCTGGCTGCAATCGATCGCTGAGTATCGGAAGACCTGACACGGGAAGAGCACCAGAGAAGCAGGTTCGCGCGCAGATCGCGCGGTCCACGCGACGAGTCGGAAGATGAAGCGATCGCCGTGGCTACGCGCACTCTGCTGCTCAGATCTGGATGTTCTTCACGAAGTCCGCGATGAATTCCTGCACGCGCGATTCGATCACCGGCGCGTCCGTCTTCAGGCGCCGCGCGGTCGTGCCGAGGCCGGTCGTGCTGGTGCGCAGCTGCGCGTGTTGCGACGAGAACTTGAAGAACAGCACCTGAGTAATCGCACGGTCCGCCTGAATGGCGCAGGCCAGCAGACTGATGGCCGGTTCACCCTGCGCATCCACATCGACGTAGCTGATCTGGAATTTCGCGCCGTGTGCGTGCTGGCTGGAACGATCGAACAGTGTGATCCAGGGTGAAGCCGGATTCATTTCGTTCAGACCCTGGAGCACGCCAACGACCATCGAGACTGCCGCGACCGCAGGTCCGAGCATGGCGGTGAGGACCGGAATGATGGCCTTGTGGACGCCGAGATCCTTGTTGCTGACTTCCTGGACCCGATCTTCGTTGTTCTGCGTGGCCCAGCCGATGTTGGTCAGTACGTCACGGTACTTGCCGTACCAGTCGAAGACGCTGTCTGTCTGGCCGGCTGCCTTGTTGGCCGCGAGTTGTGCCAGCAGCATGGAATTGGCAATCAGCGGGCGCAGATCGGCGGGCGTGGCATCGCTGAATTCAGTGAGCTGCGCCCCCACGGCCATCAGTTCACGCCGATCGGAGAATGTCGGCGGCGCGACGACCGCTGCCGTTTCAAACGCCGGACCTCGCTGCGGCAGATCGAGTGAGAGCACGAATTTCCGAACATCGTCGGCCGAAGGTTTCATGGCGCGCCTCGCTCGTTATCCGCGGATCACTCTACGCATCGGCCCGCGGGCAGCAATGACCCAAAGGGCACCGATCGGCGACTCTCCGCTGCCGCGCCCCTGCCTCATCACGACGCTTTCCCGTGATACTCCCGCATGTACCTGGTACCGTTCTCCAGCACCGCCGCCCACGCATCGCGCACGGTATCGGAGAGCTGCGGATCGGATTGCTGAACCGATTGCTGAATCGCGCCGCAGAAGGTGTCGTACCAGTCGGCCGGAATCTGCATCCCGAGCTGGCCATGCCGGGCGGCCACACGCGAAAGAATCGTCGGCTCCTCGCTCGTGGGGTGAGCGTGAAAGGCGAGCATGAGTACGATGGCGTGATGCAGCAGCTCGTACTGACGTTTCAGATCCGTCTTCGCGAACATCGGCACCGCCGCCGGACAACCGGCGAAGAACGTCTTGTAGATGCGTTCGTAAAGATCGGCGCTGCTCAGGGCGCGCTTGTAGCTGGCCCGCGCCGCTTCCGCCTGCTGCGCGGCGACGTCGGCGCGCATGCGTCGATTGAGCCGGGAACCGGAAATGGACCACGCATCGGCCATGGCCATCGCGATCGAGGAATATCGATTCGCCGGATCCGGCGCGAGCATGCGGCTGATGACATTGGACAGTTCGGTCGAGCAATCGCACGACTCCGGAATCCCCACGAGCGATGTCACCCGCGCCAGTTTCAAGGGCAGATCGCCCCAGCTCGTTGCCGCAATGAACGGTTCGCCGGCCAGCATCTCATAGAGCACCAGGCCGAGCAGATACTGATCCGTGGCCTGCGTCGGTGGCTTGCCGGCGCGCGTCTCGGGAGCCATGTACATCTGGTCTTCGAGCGTCAGACTGTCGCCGCGATCCACGCGCGGCGCATTCATGATGGCGTGAAAGCCGGAAATCACCGGGTGATCCTCGGCGTCGACGATGACGTGCGCCGGACGGATCCGGTTGTGCACGAGCCTGCGCTCATGCGCGTACTGCAGCGCATCGCCGATCCGCGTGAAGTACTCGAGCGCCTGTTCCAGCGAACAGTGTCCGTCGCGCCTGATCCGGGCCTCGAGCGAATCGCCGGCGATGAACTCCGTCACCACGTAGTTGGGAAGCCGCTGCGTCTGCACGGTATAGACACTGCAGATGTTGCGGTGCTTGAGGCCGGCCGTGCTGCGCACGTAGAAGTCATAGAGCGAATCGTCTTCGCACACTTCGCCATGCTGGAACGCCTTGATGGCGACACTGCGCCCGAGCAGCTGATCGCGCGCCTCGAACACGGTTGCATAGGCACCCTGCGCCACCTGCCGGACCAGCTCGTACTGCGACGGCAGTGTTTCGCGCAGTGCCTGCTCGACGTCGGAGGCGGCCATCGAGAGGCTTTCGAGGCTGCTGTTGGTCGCTGCATCAGTGCGCGCCGGCAGCAGCGTCTCGACGATCTGACGGTTGATCTCGAGCAATGCCTGCTCACGTTGCGCGGGCCGCATCGATTTGAGCGGTCGGGTCGGATCGTGCACCCACTGGAAACGTTCGATGACCGCCGAGCGCCAGGTACAGGCGCCAACTGGAATCAGAAACAGTCGCAGACTGCGGCGTCGCACCGATTCGAGCAGCGACGGCAGCTCATGGTTGCGGATGAAGGCCGAATTGAGAAAGTCCTGACTGACCAGCAGGATCGCGGCATCCGCGTCAGCAAGCGCGTCGCCGATCTGTTGTCGCCACTCCGCCCCCGCCTGAATGCGTTCGTCGGACCACACATCCAGCCCGCGGTCCGGCTCGAGGTACTTGCGCAGTTCTTCGAGATACTTCTCGTCTCGATGACTGTAGCTGATGAACAGGCGGATGGGCCGGCGCCGCGGCATAACCCCTCCAGAGCAGAGCCACGATACTGGCAGCCGCCGCCGGTGCGGAGAAGCAGACTTTCGGGCACCCAAGCACCTGACACATATATATGTGTGCCCTGAACGGCCCCGTCAGGACACTCTGCGCACCCTGCTACTCTTGCACACATGGTCTTCCGCTATGTATTGCCAGGCATCGTGCTGTGTCTGTTCGCGTCCGCTGGTGCTGCGCAACCCGCCGTCATCGAGCGCTCCGCCACGCTCGCCGAACTCATGCCCGCCGATCAGGTTCACGCGCTGCAAGCGGTGCTGCCTCAGGATCAGCGCGTAGCGTGGACCGTACGCGTACCGTCGACGCCACCGCGCAGCGTGCTGGTATTCGTCAGCCCCAATGCGATGGCGGATCCGCCGCCGGGCTGGGATGCCGTGCTGGATCGATATGCCATGTTGTGGATCGCCGCGCGGAATTTCGGCAATCAGCTGCCGAGCAATCAGCGCGTACTCGCTGCTTTGATGGGACTGGGACTGACACAGCGCGACTATCTGCCGAAGCATGCGCGCCGCTACATTGGCGGCATGTCCGGCGGAGGACGTGTTGCAAGCATCGCGATCACGCAATTCCCGCAGCTGTTCGACGGTGCGCTGTACATCGTGGGCGCCGACGACTTCGGCAAGGCTGAACCGGCCCGGCTCACTGCCATCGCCGCGAATCGCTACGTGTTTCTCACCGGCGCCAGGGATTTCAATCGCCGTGAAATGCGCGCCGTGCACCGCCGCTATGGCAAGGCCGGCGTGCAGCAGACGCTGTTGCTCGATCTGCCCGACTTCGGTCACGAGTATCCCGGTGCAGAGGATTTCGAGCGTGCGTTGAGGTTTCTCGATGGCTCGCGCAGCGGTGCAGAAGACGGTCAGTGACCAGCGGTGATCGCGGAGGCGGTTTCACCTGATCTGACAGCCCGAGGCCATTCCTGCCGACGCGGCACCGGACGCAGCCATTGCGTTGTGACAGCCCGGGCAGTCTGGTGCCTTGGGACACTTGCGCGCGCAGGCGTGAGGCGGGGAAGCTGTCGTCCCGTCGATTCCTGTCACTTCGAGGTGCAATGATGCCGGGCCTGCTGACCGTTCTCGCGCTGATTGCCATGACCGCAGCGTCTGCCTTCTTTGACGCGAAAGGATTCGTCTATGCATCGCAGGCGTGGCGCGACGGCACCCTCGTTCCGGCAACCGCGTTGTTGTCGCTGGCCAATTTCGTCGGCGGCGTGACGCTGTACGTCCTGTCGATCGGGTTCAGCCAGCGACTGGGTGTACAGTCCGCCGCCGTGCAGAGCATCTTCTGGTTTGCCATGACCGTGGTCGGCATTGCACTGATGGACGGCACCATTGCGCAATGGACGACGGTGCAGCGAACCGTCGGTGCAATCGTCACGATCGGCATCGGCTGGCTGCTCGTCAGCACCTCCCACTGAGCAGCGCAGGCCTCTTCTTCGGCGCCGTTTCTAGTTCTGCTGCACCCTGAAAACCCGGAACGAGTGTGGCTGCAGGTCGAAACTCGCCACCCGCGTCGCGGGCACGTTCAGCTTGCCGGCAATCCCGTTGCCGGCCCGGTCCGCCAGGGCGATCTTTGCGTGCGTGCCCACATCCTCGATTGCCGTGCCCGAGTTCATGACCGCACGGACTTCGACAGCCTCGTCGCGGAAGTTATGGACGACGAACGTATCGTTGTCGTAGACGAACAGGCTCACTTTCGCCGGGGCCTCCAGTCGCACCGGCAGGTTCGATGTCACGACGCGGCGGATTTCATCGAGCGCGGCCTGCGGGTAGTGATAGAGATCTGCAAAATTCTCCGGAACGGTCAGCACCTGCAACTGGCCCTTGCCATAGTCGGCGTCGTGCAGCACCGGCCAGCCGTTGTCGCCGTCGAGTGCCGAGACCAGTTCCCACGAATCGTTGGTGCGATAGCCCACCTGCGGGATCAGGATGGCCTTGTCACCTTCCGTCACGGTCGCAAAGCCGGTTCTGAATGTTCTTGCCAGCGCCACGCGACCGGTATCTTCGATCTCGGCGATGTGATCGAGTCCGCGTGACTGCAACGCCTTGAGCAGACCCGACGTGATGATGACGTGGTTGCCGCTGCGCACGCTGGCTTCGATCTTCGCCACGATGCCGGGATCGGCCGCGGCATGCGCCGTCAGCAGCACGTTGCGCTCATCGGCGGGGAAGCGGGTGACCATTTCGACCGGGATGCCGATCATCCCGAGATAGGTTTCGAGAAAATCCTCGCCGGTGGAATTGAAGGGGCGATAGCTTTGCAGACCGATCGGTCTGCCGAGCGCGCTCAGCACGCCATCCACGGCCTCGAACGAAACGCCCGCCACACGCGCATAGCTGGTGCCCGCCGCTGCCTTGCTGTTCGAGCCCTTTGCCGGATTGGCGAGCGCCGCATAGTTGAAGCTGGTGCCGCCGTTCTGCCACGGCGCCCGATGCTTGTCGTCGAGCGGATAGTGCATCTGGCGGATGTCGAACAATGTGATTTCCGGCGCCGCCCGCGCGAACAGCGTCAGCCACAGCTGCTCCGCATAGCGATCGTAATAGCGCGCACCGCCCGTATCGACCCAGCCGCCGCCATTGCGGCCCGGCGCCACGTTGGCGAAATAACGCATGATCGAGTAACTGAGGTAAGGCTGCAGATGCTGGCTGCTGACCTGCGCATCGCGTGTCTCGGTCCCGGTATAGATGCCGGCAAAAATCTGCGGCCCGTGTTCAAGATCGAACCCCAGCGACTGAAAATGCTCATACCAGTTCGGATACTTGATGATCACCTTCACGCGCGGATTGATCTTGCGTGCCGGCTCCACGATCAGCGTCTGCGCTGCATCCGTCATCAACTGCAGCCGGTACTGCGTCCAGTTCCTGCTGCCCTTCGCATCGATGTCGAACTGCGACTTGGCGCTGGTGAAAAAGAAGTCATCGAGCACGATTTCGTCGAAATGGCGCGCAGTGTGCTCGATGATCTCCCGCACTTTGCGGCGATGCTCCGGGTCGGCGTATGAGAACGTCTCGAAGCGATTGCGCTCGTTGATGGTGAACGTGATGCCGCCGGCCGTCTTCACGCCGTGACGTGCAAAGAACGCCTTGGCGGCTTCGAGTGTCGCGTCATCGACGATCAGCAGATCGCGATGCGACTCCAGATACACCTTGTCGACGTGCACCTGGCTCGACAGCTCCTGCCAGCGCGCCTCCAGCCACGCCGGATCGGCCATCTCCTTCACTTCGTAAGCGCGGCAATAAACCGCAACCTTGAAATTGTCGTACGCCGGCGCCGGCAATGCCGCCACCAGCATCAACATCGCGAACACCATTTTTCTCATGTTTCTTCTCATGCCATCGAGCGTGAAAAGCAGCGCAGAGAGGGAGAAGGCCTTCCGCGCGGGTACACGGGTCCGGAGAAAGCTCCGGCGCGGCCGCGCTCCAGCTCGTGCGCCTCTCCGACCTGTGGTCCCGTGTGTCCTGCAGTGTCCTGCTGCTTCAGCGCTGGTCGGAATTGCTCACGAACGCCAGCATGCGGCCGTCGGGTGACCAGGACGGGACATTGATGGTGCCCTGCCCGCCGTAAACATAGGCGATGACCTTCGGCGTGCCGCCTGCGAGCGGCAGCAGGCGCAGATACACGCGCTTGTAGTAAGGATGATCGTCGGCCTTGATCGGTTCGGCGTAGCTGATGATCACCATCGACTTGCCGTCCGGCGAGATGTGCGGGAACCAGTTGTTGTATTCGTCATCGGTGATCTGGGTCTGTTCGCTGCCATCGGGTTTCATGCGCCAGATCTGCATCGATCCGGTCCGCGCCGAATTGAAATAGATGTACTGACCGTCGGGCGTGAACTCCGGACCGTCGTCCACTGCCGGATGCGTCGTCAGGCGCATTTCCTTGCCGCTGCCGTCGGAGGCCGCTTTGTAGATGTCGAAGTTGCCGTTGCGACCGCCCGTATAGAGCAGATACTTGCCGTCCGGCGACCAGCTGTGCAGATACGAAGGTGTCAGCGGCGTGATGCGCCTGGGCACACCGCCGCGAGCAGGCAGCACGAAGATGGTCGACTGGCCGGCATCGGTGCTCTGATCGGAAATGCCCTGCATCGTGCCGTCCATCGACAACACGTGATCGTTGTTGTTGCGGATCGCAAAGCCGGTGTCGATCAGCGTGGGCTGACGCCGCTGCAGATCGAAGCGATACAGACGGCCGCGCGTGTCCGGATCGTTGCCGCTGCTGTTGTAGACCAGCGCGCTGCCATCCGCGGTCCAGTTCGGCGCTTCGAACGGCACGCGTGAGCTGTAGATCAGCTGACGAGCACCCGTCTGCACATCGAGCAGTTCCAGTTGACTGCCGATGTAATCGCGATACGGCACGAAATCGGGTTTCGCCGGACGGATGATGCGCACATTGCTGAAGACCGCCTGTTCGGTGACCTGCGGATTGTGTGCACACACGAACAGACCGATGTACGGCTCAGCGCCGACATCGAGCTCGACCTGCGTGGTCCGATACGGCTCGCCGAAACGCGCTGCCGAGAACAGGTAGGTATTGCCGCGCCGTTCGAGCTGGATCATGTCCGCACCCTTCGCCGGCGAGACAACCTCTGTCGTCTCCGCGCCCTGTGTCGCGCGCGTCTGCTGCGAGATCAGTCCATCGCCGTGCACGGCAGCGCTGACGTAGGGCGCATCGGCATCGAGACTGCTACGAACGATCCATCCTGCCTTGCGATGGGCCTCGACGCCGGTACCGACGAACGTGACGCGCGCCTGCAGAATGAAATCACCGGACAGCTTGCGCCATGCATAGTGGAACTCATCTCGAGTACCCCACATGTTGGTACCCGAGCCGCTGAGCACATATTCCTGAGAAGCGGCGTTGTACGTGGTACGACCCGTATGCTGCGGCGACCCGACGTCGCCATAGTCCGTGAATTCGCCGACGGGCGCTGCATGCACGGCAGGCATGGCCGTCAGCGCAACGAGAAACGCGGCGGCTGCCGCGATGGACGTGGAATTGCGGAGCATGGGCACACCTTTGGTTATTGTTCGATCAGATCAACGCAGCAATGCCGAAGCCGACCACAGGATCGGCGCCTGTCCATGCAGATCGCCCCGACTGCGCGGACGATCGAGATAGTACTGCACACTGTCGCCGGCCCCGGTGCCGACACAGACTTCAGCCACATCGCCGCTGGCGTCGATATATCCGGTCAATGCCAGCCAGGCCTTGCGCGCCGCCGGGCCATAGGTCGCAGCGTCGAGCCAACCCTGCTTTACTCCGGTGACGAACGCGAAAGTGAACATACCCGTCGAAGACGACTCCGGCCAGGATTCGGGGTGGTCGATGAGTTGCCGCCACATGCCGGTGTCCGACTGATGTTTCAGCAATGAGGCCATCATGCTGCGATAGCCGGCGAGAATGCGTCTGCGCTGCGGATGGTTTTCCGGCAACGCGGTCAGCAGCTCCGTCATTCCGGCCGCGACCCAGCCGTTGCCGCGCCCCCAGAAGAATGGCGAAGCCGGTGCGTGATGAAACAGGCCGTTCGGCTGCTGCAGTCGCTCCAGATACGACACCATCTCGGTCGCTGCACGATCGAGGTACTTCATCTCGCCGGTTGCGCGATACGCCTGCGCCTGCAGCAGCGTGATCATGTACATGTCGTCGATCCAGTAGCGCGTCTGGCGTGTCAGCCCGTCGGGTTGCGGGTTGTCCCATTGACCGTCGGCGTAGGCAAGTCCGAGCGTGCGGTATTTCGCGTAACCCGTCTGGCGATACAGTTCGAGTGGCACCGCGCCGAAGACCGAGTGATCGACGTGCACGACGGGCGGCGCGAGCGACTGTTCACTGCCGAACAGCGGTTCGAAGCGCGCCACAAGCTGGCCCGTGAGCGTGTGGTCATCGGCGAGCCGGGCGAAAGTCAGCCCGCCATACCAGGCCGCCACTTCGGCGTAATGGATGGTCTTGAACTCCTGATGAATGAAATGCTCCGTGGCAATGAAGCGCTGCGTCACCTGCGTGCCGACTTCGCGCGGCGATTTTCCTGCAGGCCAGTCCACGAACGGATCCGCCGCGCGTGCGGTCAGTGCGAAGAAGCCCATCACCACGGCGGATGCGAAACGATGACGTGTCGCTGTGTTCATTGCGCGGTACCCACTTTGATTGCCAGCGGTGCAGCCAGGCGCTGTGCGAACTGCCGTACGCAGCTTTCCCACTCTGCCTGCGAGGCAAACTGCCCACTGCCCTGCCACCCTGCTCCGGCCAGATAGTGCACGGGCTGGCCGGATCTGACCTTCACCAGCAGCAATTCGTTGCCGTATCCGCTGCCCGCACTGCCCACGGGTTGCGCAGCGAATCCCGCCGGATGCGCATCGGGCGCAAGAATCACTGCGACGCCGAGCCCGCCGTCCGGCGTGTCTTCCCAGGTGCTGAGCCAGCGGCCCTGCGCGTCCTTCGACACAGCGGCAGGCACATCCTTGTGACGCGATATACCGATGGCCACTTCGAGTTCGTCACCGCCATCAAACGTGAAATAGCTGGTCACATCGTCGAAGTTGCGGCCCGCATCCACCACGAAGCGTTTGATTTCGGCAACTGTGCGGCCATCGCCGATGTCCCAGGGCGCGTAGTGCAACTCGAAGACCGCGCGCAGGGGCCCGTTGGCGAGTACCCGCCATGCAAAGAAGTTGTCCGACGTGTAGAGCCGATCGTTGCGCCACACACCGGTGCCGCCCGCGCCGCGCGAACCGCCGATGCTGTAGAGATCGAAGCCTTCGCCTTCACCGTCGCGGTGAAGCTGGTCGTGCCCTTTCAGATACCAGCGGTCGATGACAGGAAATGTGACACGCTTGCCCCACACGTCGATGCCGCTGCCGCGCAGTCGCTCCATGCCCGCACCCTCGCTGTTGAGGGCAGCGCCGTACATGCGATGCGCGATGCGATCGTTTTCCCACGCAAAGTCGTCGAGCCGCTCGGGCACGAAGCGTGCGAAGACACGCGGCGCAATCGGCGGCGTGGTGGCAACACCGCTTTCGAGCGTGAAAGCGGCGGACTTTTCTCCCGCGGCGAAGTCGTACTGGAACACCAGATCGTCGTAGTCGAAGCCCCGGTGATCGTGCGTGTAATTGGTGATCTGCGAGTCGATCAGATGCCCCTTCGCATCGCGAACGGTCAGGTGATACATGCGCGCATCCGGCAGCACGCGCAGGACTTCGGCGAATGGAACGACAATGACTGCGGCGGGCCGTGCTTCCGGCGTATCCCGACTGACGGAGACTTGCGCGCGGCCGGCAAAAGCCGGCACGGTCACGATGCAGGCAGCAAACGCGACGATCCTGGTGAATGACACGGCACTCCCCCTTCTTGCAGTCCGCGGCCGTCGCCGGCAAGTCTCGCCCGGATTGCCCGTCTGCTGCGGTCAGGCTCCGCGGACCTTGTTGGTGAACCGATGATGGCCGCGGGCGCGTGTCCCCGCAACTCAAGGTTGCCCTGCGGACCGGGTCGATGACATGCTCCGGCGCCCGTCATCACGAGGTCGAGACATGGCTCATCTGTCGCGCAGACAATTCACTATCGGGTCCGCAGCGCTCGCGGCCCTGGGCAGTATCGCAACCCGCGCCATCGCTGCCGCGGCAACCGAGTCGGGTCTCAAGGACGTGTTCGCCCGCGATTTCCTCTTCGGCACGACGCTCACCACCCCGACGCTGGAACACGGCAACGCGGCACTGCTGGACCTGGTAGCGCGCGAATTCAACGCGATCACGGCAGACAACTGCATGAAGTGGGGTCCCATCGAGCCACGCGAGGGTGACTGGCAGTGGACGCTGCCGGACCGTTTCGTGGATTTCGGTACGAAGCACGGCATGCATGTCGTCGGGCACAACCTCGTGTGGCATTCGCAGGTGCCGGCGTGGCTGTTCGTCGACGAAGCGGGCAAACCGGTCAGCGCCAGGCAGCTCAACGAACGGCTGGAGAAACACATCCGCACGCTGGCAGGCCGCTACAAGGGCCGCATCGCGATCTGGGACGTGGTGAACGAAGCCATCGAGGATGACGACAAGGGCTGGCGCAAGAGCAAATGGTTCCAGATCCTGGGCCCGCAGTACGTCGAACGCGCATTTCACCTGGCGCACGAAGTCGATCCGAAGGCGACGCTGCTCTACAACGATTACAACGAACACAATCCGGGCAAGCGCAAGTTCATCGTCGAAACGATCCAGGACTACAAGCGCCGCGGCGTACCCATCCATGGCATCGGCTTTCAGGGCCACATCGGTCTGGACTATCCCGACCTCAAGGAATACGAGGCCAGCATCGAAGCCATCGCGGCGACCGGCATGCGCATCCATATCACGGAACTCGATATCGATGTCCTGCCGCACGCGTGGGAACACATGGGCGCCGAAATCTCGGCCCTGCAGCAGTATTCAGCCGAACTGAATCCCTACACCGACGGCCTGCCGGCCGAAATCCAGGCGAAACTCACGGCGCGCTACCGCGAATTCTTCGAGTTGCTGGTGAAGCATCGCGACAAGATCGATCGCGTGACAACCTGGGGTACGCATGACGGCGAATCCTGGAAGAACGGCTTCCCGGTGCGCGGGCGCACCAACTATCCGCTGCTGTTCGATCGCCAGTTGCAGCGCAAGCCGGCGTATGCCGCGATTGCGGAAGTTGCGACCCGCTGATCAGCGGACCGCGAACGCACACGGGGATTCAAGGCTCCGACGGCTGCGCATGCTGCGGCCGTCGCGGCCCGTTACGGTGCCTTCTGTCTTGAGGTCGCCACAGCCGGGCCGCTCAACAATCTGAGCAACAGCAGTCCGCCTGCGATTGCCGCCACGAACGCGATGGCGGTATAGCCTGCCGTATCGATGGATGCTGCGTCGTTGCTGTCGAGATTGAACAGCACGGTGACGAGTGTGTTGTAGAGAGCGTGCAGCAGAATGCATGGCCACAGCGATCGACAGCGCTCGTACAACCATCCGCACACAATGCCGATCGCGAGCGCCGTGGCTGCCTGATACACGTTCAGGTGTGCAATGGCGAACACCGCCGACGACCAGAGAATCGCCCCGGTGCGCGAATACTGGCGCAGAAAGCTGCGCAGAATGACGCCGCGAAACAGCATTTCTTCCAGAACCGGCGCGGCTATGCAGCCGAACAGCGTGGATACGACGCTCGCCGACATCATGGTCTGCAGAAACGCGATCTCTTCTGCGGACATCGGCACCAGCCAGATCACAATGGAATTGAGCGCGCCCGCCATCACCACCAGACCTGGCACTATCAATGCGATGGGCAGGGTCAGCACGCTCAGCATGGCGAAGGCGGAGGTGCGAGTGGGATGGAACAGCGCGCGATAACCGATCGCCTTGTAGGCCATCAGGCCCACGAACAGCACGCCGTTGCCGGCCACGGTCACGATGAGAGCCACGTCCTGCGGATTGAGATCCGTGAACAGATGTGCACTGTCCAGCACCGCCGCGACGATCACTTCGATCACGATCAACGCGACGACGAGCAGCAGCGCTGTAAAAATGTTCGGGAAAGTCTCGTGTCTTTCGCTCATGACACTGCGATCTTGTTGTTGCGGTCAGCCGCTGGGAAAGCGCCGGGCAACCATACCAGCAAGCCCCCGAACCGGAACAGTGAAAGAACCGAACTACCGTGGACTTCGCAATAGCGCCAGCCGGGCGCTGCACCACTGTGGAACAACCGCTCATTCCTGAGGGTTTCTACGCAGTCGCAGTTCCGCAGATCCCCGAGTTGCCGCTCGCGGCCCACCGCCTCATCGGTGGTGGCAGGCATTCCATCGATCGTGAGAGATGAATTTTTTCCGTCGAGACCCAGGCGCGTGCCGGCCCTGCCGGAGGGCAGCTTCTCGACATGTGCGAGTATGCGTGCCGCGAGGAGATCCATTACGCTTCGCAACTCACTTATTGCACTCGCGTCAATGGGGAGCGTTACATGCTGAGAACAGCAGCTTTCGCACTGGTAGCCATCATGAGCAGTGGCGTGGCATCCGCAGCCGATTTCACCGTCGCCAGCAATGACGTGGCCGCGGGCAAGCCGGTTGCGCCGGAGTTCATCTTCAGCGGCTTCGGTTGTACGGGCAAAAACGTATCGCCCGAACTGCACTGGTCTGGCGCACCTGCCGGGACGCAGAGTTTCGCCGTCAATATTTACGACCCCGATGCACCGACGGGCAGCGGCTGGTGGCACTGGTACGTGATCAATCTGCCCGCGACCACTACCTCTCTCGCGCAGGGTGTGGGCAGCAGCGATGGAGCCCGGCTGCCTGCTGGCGCACAGCAGATCCGTACGGACTTCGGCGCCAGAGGTTACGGCGGCCCCTGCCCGCCGCAGGGCGACAAGCCACACCGCTACATCGTAACGGTGCATGCCGTGAAGGTACCGAAGCTCGATGTACCGGAAGATGCCACCGCCGCACTGGCAGGCTTCATGGTGAATGCGAACACGCTGGCGAAGGCGTCGTTCACCTTTACGTACGGACGGTGAAGCAGAGCGTTGCTTGCAAAGGAAGCAGTCGGATTCCTGCGCTTTCTTGCGGCCATTGCTTTTCCCGGCCCGGGCGCCACTCGGCTGCCCTCAGGCCGAAGCCTGACATCATCGACGCGATCGTTATCGGTCGGATCAGGTTGACGCCTGGTCCGCAGTCTCCGCAGGCACCGCCCCAACATCCCGCGTCCTGGCGTCAGGACCCAGATGACGCAGCAGACACAGCCGCAGTTGTTCGCGCTCGATGGGTTTGGACAGATAGTCGTCCATGCCGGCGGCGAAGCATTCTTCATCCGCACCTTTGATCGCATGTGCGGTCAGCGCCACGATGGGGATGTGTGCGTCCGCCGCTTCACGGCTGCGGATTTCCTGGGTGGCAGCGTAGCCATCGAGTTCCGGCATCTGGCAGTCCATCAGAATCAGATCGAACTGCCCTCGCTCCCACGCATTGACGGCTTCTCGTCCGTTGTTGACGACGGTTGCTTCGTAACCGAGCCGCTCGAGCGCGCGGCTCACCACGCGTTGATTCACCAGCACGTCCTCGGCGACGAGGATGCGTTTGGCGGCTGCACGGCTGCGACGCACCTGCAGCTCCTGCTGCGTGACGATGGTCTGGGTCTGCATGTTCCAGTCTTCGGCCTTGGCGCCCATGATGACGCGCAGGCAGTCGATGAGATCGCTTTCAGCGACTGGTTTCAGCAGATAGCCGGCGAAGCCGAGCTGAGCAAAATTCTGCGCGTCGCCATGGAACGCTGAGGACGTCAGCAGCACGCGGCGCGCGCCATTCAGACGCGGATCCGAATTGATGCGTCGACCGAGCTCGGCGCCATCGATGTCCGGCATGTCGTGATCGAGCAGCACGATGTCGTACATGGCATCGTCGCGCCAGGCCTGCTCCATCATCGCGAGCGCTTCGGTCGCCGAACTGGCAGCGTGCGGCTCGGCGCCGTACTGCGCGAGCTGCGTCGTCAGCAACTTGAGATTCGTGGCGTTGTCGTCCACCACCAGAACGCGGCGGCCATTGACCACCGCGGGCGTGAGATTGCGGAAGCGCGACTGCCGGCTCTTCGACACGGCAAAACACGCAGAGAACCAGAACAGCGATCCCTCGCCCTCGCGGCTCTCGACACCCGTCTGGCCGTTCATGAGCTCCACCAGACGACGCACGATGGACAGTCCCAGGCCGGTGCCGCCGAAGCGACGAGTGGTGGACGCATCGACCTGCGTGAACGGCTGGAACAGGGAATCGAGTTTCGCGGCGGGAATGCCGGCGCCCGTATCGCGCACTTCACAGACCACGCGTGTGCCTTCCTCGGGCTGTTCCTCCGCGAGCATGATGCGCAGCGAGACTTCGCCGGTGGTCGTGAACTTCACGGCATTGCCGCCGAGA
This sequence comes from Povalibacter sp., assembly GCA_035761425.1. Classification (GTDB taxonomy): domain Bacteria; phylum Pseudomonadota; class Gammaproteobacteria; order Steroidobacterales; family Steroidobacteraceae; genus Steroidobacter. Next base: position 21,258 of record DASTRD010000074.1, on the reverse strand, counting down.
TTCAGCAGGATCTGGCGCAGGCGGCCCGGATCGCCGCGGACCATGCGCGGCAGGCCTGCATCCACATCGGTGGTCAGTTCGAGCCCTTTGGCGTGCGCCTGCACGGCCAGCACACGGCCGACGTCGCGCAGAATTTCGCGCAGGTCCATGTCGATGTTCTCGAGCTCCAGTTTGCCGGCTTCGATCTTGGAGAAGTCGAGAATATCGTTGATGACCGTGAGCAGAGCACGTCCGCTTTCGCGGATCGTTTCGGCGTAGTCGTGCTGGATGGAGTCGAGTTCGGTGTCGAGCAGCAGTTCGCTCATGCCGATCACGCCGTTCATCGGCGTGCGGATTTCATGGCTCATGTTGGCGAGGAATTCGCTCTTGGCGCGTGTGGCGGCTTCGGCGCTCTCGCGCGCCTGCCGCAACTCATCTTCAGCCTTGACGCGCGAGGTGATGTCCCGGCCCATGCCCATGAGCCCGACGACCTTGCCGGCCGCATCGCGCAGCGGCACTTTGGACGTCAGCAGAAAGGCTTCGGTGCCATCCGGATAGACCGCGCGTTCCTGGCGGTTGAGCAACGCCTCGCCGCTGGCGATCAGGCGGCGCTCGTCTTCGAAGAAGCTGCCGGCAATGTCGGGCGAAAAGAAATCGAAATCGGTCTTGCCGAGAATGTCGTGACGATTGGTGCCCATCAGGGTGCAGCACGCATCGTTCGCGAGCAGAAAGCGTGACTCGGCGTCCTTGACGTAGATGGGATCGGGCAGGCTGTGAACCAGCGTGCGCAGAATCTCGACTTCTCTCGCACTCGACGTCGATTCATTCCTGCGACGCAGCCAGAACGGTACCAGGGCGGCGATCAGGATCAGGGCCGCGACGACGGCGTTGCCCGCGAGCCCCTGCGTTCCCGGCAGCCACCAGGCCGCGAGGGCGAGATAGATACCCGCGCACGCGAGCCCCACGCCGAGCGGCGCGGCAATGAAGTGCCTTCGGATACCGTTACCACTCGACAAGCCAGAGCTCCCATACCGTTGCGATGCAGACTAAGTCGGCACTCTCCATAAATCGTCCACGGATCACGCGCTTGTAGATACAAATGCGTGACTTGTGTCGCAGAGTGCACCGATACACGGCATCCGCCTTATGCGAGACGATCAGGCGTGCTTTTACGCCTCAGGACACCGGGTTCTGGCGAGGTCATTGCAACTACAGGCAGCGGTACTGCATCACAGCTTGAGTACACTGGCGAGAAGCTGTGGATGAGGCATGGGAATGAGCAAGATTGCCCTGGTTACGGGCGCGGGATCGGGTATCGGCAAGGCCGTCGCGCTGGCATTGGCGGCGCATGGTTACCGCGTGATTCTTGCGGGACGGCGGCGCGAGCCGCTGGAGCGAACGGCAGCCGAAGCCGGCGGCGCAGAATGTCATGTGATTCCGGCCGACGTCAGCCACGCGCCAGCCGTCACGCAGCTGTTCGCGCGCATCGCCATGGAGTTCGGCAGGCTGGATCTGCTGTTCAACAACGCCGGCGCGAGCATGCCGCCGACGCCGCTCGAAGATCTGTCTGTCGATACCTGGCGCAACGTTCTCGATACCAATCTCACCGGGACGTTCCTGTGCACACAGGCTGCATTCCGGCTGATGAAGGAACAGACGCCGCGCGGTGGCCGCATCATCAACAACGGGTCGATTTCCGCTGCAGTGCCGCGCCCGCTGTTGATCGCCTATACGGCCTCGAAACACGCCGTGACGGGTCTGACCAAGGCTACGTCCCTGGAAGGCCGCCCGCATGACATCGCCTGCGGCCAGATCGACATCGGCAACACGGCGACCGACATGGCAGCCGCCATGGTGACCGGCACACTGCAGGCGGACATGAGCGTGAAGGTGGAACCGACGTTCGATGTACGTCACGTTGCCGATGCCGTGCTGTACATGGCCAATCTGCCGCTGGACGCCAATGTGCTGTTCATGACGCTGACAGCTACCGCCATGCCGTTTGTCGGCCGCGGCTGACACGCTCGACGCGGATCGTACGTGTGAAACCGTGTTCGCCGGGCCGGCCCGATCTTCTAGAATCGGCTCACAGCTTGCGGTGGGATGAACATGACGTATCGCAGTTCTGCGGCTATCTCGCTTCCGGCGATTTCGCTTCTGGCACTGTTGAGCCTGCTGCTGGCGGGCTGTCAGGGCGCCGTGACGGCGGATCTCGCCACCAATCCGCCCGCCGATCCGCAGGTGTCGAGTGTCACGGTCGACGTGCAGGGCCTGGAATTCGAGCGCTCCGACGGCAGCACGCGCAAGCTGGAATTCACCACCGCGCAGCGCCTCGAACTCGTCGAACTCGACGCCAGCGGCGATGCGTTCCGACTGTTCACCAACGAGGCGCTGCCCGAAGGGTCTTATACGGGAGTGCGATTGCTGATCGACACTGAAGACACCGGCACCGTGTCGCGCAGCGACGGAACGCAGTACCCGCTGCAGATCGGCGAGGGCGAACCGGCGAATGTGAATTTCACCGTCAGCAAGGACAAGGCGAGTCGCGAAGATCTGGTGTTGTCGCTGGATCTGCGCCGTTCGCTCTCATTCGACACGGATACGGGCGAATACACGCTCACACCCCGGCTGCGGGCAGTCCCGGCCGGCACCGCAGCGCGCATCAACGGCACGGTGGATCAGAGCTGCCCCGCGGGTACATCGCTGGACAGCGGCGGCGCGGTCTATCTGTTCGAAGGACACGACGTGAAACCCGATGATGTCGGCAGCGGCATCGAACCTTATGCGACCACCGCCGTGATGACCTCGCTGTTCGACAGTCAGTTCACGTATGCATTGCGCTTCCTGCCGCCGGGCGATTACACGATTGCCCTCACCTGCAACGGCGAGGACGACGACCCGACGACCAACGACGATGTGACCTTCGTTCTTGCCAGCAACGTCACCCTCGACGACGACGAAGTGCTGGAACACAACCTGCCCTGAGCCACCCGACACGCAAGGGGCATGCGTTGTCGCCGGATCGCGGTTCGGCTGCACCGCAACTCAATCCGAAACGCGCTTCACAGTCATTCGCGTCAGGAAAACACCTGACTTGCAGGTACTTCCGACGCTCGTGGCCATGAAATCTGCAGGTTCTGTGCGGCCCGGCACACGGCGCATTGGCGCGTCTCGACAGAATGCGCTGCTGTGACACTTCGCACCTGCAAATACCTGCTGTTCGTTCTGGCACTGACCGTCTTCGAGGTCCCGGCAGCCACGCTTTCCATCAGCGTTCGCGATCGCGACGGCGCCAGCGTGAAGGATGTGGTTGTGATCGCCCGCCCGGCATCCGGCACGGCGACGGCAACGACGCGCCCGCGACCGGCCGTCATGGACCAGATCAATCGGCAGTTCGCGCCTTACGTGCTCGCGGTCCACACCGGCGCCTCGGTGCTCTTCGAAAACGGCGACACCGTGGCGCATCAGGTTTATTCGTTTTCGCCGGCGCGGCAGTTCGAGCTTGGCCTGTATCGCGGACGTCCGCGCAGTCCCATCGTGTTCGATCGGCCGGGCATCGTGGTGCTCGGCTGCAACATCCACGACAACATGATCGGTTACGTCTATGTCACGGACGCGCCGTACTTCGGCACGACCGACGCCAGGGGTCGCATCGAGTTTGCCGATCTCGCCGCGGGTGATTTCACGGTGGAGCTGTGGAGCCCGCGCCAGTCGGGTAATGAAGCGCCACTGCGACGCGCGATCACGCTGACGGACGCGGCAAGCGTGGACTTCCAGTTTCGCGATCCGCTCTCACCGGAACCGGCGCCGGTTCGGGATCCGCGCCTGCGGGACTACTGACATGCGTGCTCTGCTGCGGGCATGGCTGGTGAGCGGATTCGTGCTGCCATGCGTGGCGCAGGCCGAGACACACGAATTCACGGCGATGGCGGATCTGCGCGCCGTCGCGGTCGACTCGCCCTATACGTCGTTCACTGAGGGTGGCCTCGGCCTGCTGCGCTACGACGAAGCGCATGACGGTCTGCGACTCGGTTCGCTGATGCTGGACATCACCGGTCCGCTCTCAGAAACGATCCGCTACACAGCGACCGCGTATGCCACCGGCGATGGCGATCGTCATCTGCTCGACCTGACCGAGGCGTATCTCGAATGGCGGCCGTATCCGAAACATGCGTTGCGCTGGCGCACCCGGGTGGGCGCGTTCTATCCCACCTTGTCGCTGGAGAATCGCAATGTCGGCTGGCAAAGCCCGTACAGCATCAGTGCGTCGGCGATCAATTCATGGATCGGCGAGGAGTTCCGCATCATCGGCGCCGAGACATCGGTGACGCTGGCCGGCGCGCCGGGCGGACGGGGATTCGATGTGAGTCTGTTCGGCTCGGTGTATGGCTGGAACGATCCGGCAGGCATCCTGATCTTCCAGCGTGGGTGGGCCATTCACGATCGCCAGACGCCGCTGTTCGGCCATCTGCCCCGCCCCTTCCCCGGCAATGACGGCGTCAACGACATGGAATTCTTCGACGAAGTCGACGGTCGTGCGGGATACTACGCCGGCGCGGACATCAAATGGACGGCCGGTCACGCGGTGCGCGCACTCCACTACGACAACCGCGGCGATGTATCGCAGACCGATGCACGCGAACCCGCCTGGCTGACCCGCTTCGACTCGATCGGCGTACGCCTGGAGCTGCCTGCCGACCTGACCTTCATCGCGCAATATCTGGATGGCACCACAGGCGTGCGGCCGAGCGCAGATGGACGCGGTGCCGCCATCGCCGAATACTGGTCGTGGTTCGGGCTGCTCAGCTATCGAAGCGGCAATCATCGATTCACGGCACGCCATGACCGCATGGCGACCTATACGATTCGCGGTGAACAATATTTCGAAGGCGAACAGAACGCGCATGCCTGGACGGCAGCGTATCTGTTCGATGTGAACGCCCACTGGCAGATCGCTGCCGAAGTCATCCGCATCACAGGCACGCTGGAGCAGCGTACCTATCTGGGTCAACCTGTCGACGCGAAAGAAATCCAGGCACAGCTCGCCGTCAGATTCATGTTCTGACGACGGCGATGCGCCTGAGTCGCGCGGTGCACCCGCGCGTCACTGTGCCGTTTTATCGCTCAGGCCCAGCCGAATGAACGATGCATTGTCACGCACGGGCGGCGGATCGGGCAGCGCGTTCTGTGTCTGCACGGCGTTCGCCGGCGGCGGTTCCGGCAGCTGGAACTCACGTGCCTCGCGCTGATAACGCAGCGCGGATTCGTGCATGTTGTCGTTCTCGACCTTGAAGGGCGTGCGCGCAACGTAGGCGAGTGTCTGCGGCACACCCAGTTCGCCGAACAACGGTCGCAGCAACATGATTCCGCCGTAGTACTGCACGTCGTTGTAGTCGCGATCGCTGCGCCAGCTGCGCTGTTCGAAGCTGGAAAAATGCTCGGGCCAGATTCGCTCCAGTCGATTGGCATTGAACAGGGGTGTCTGCCGCTCCGTCAGCAGCGCCGCGATACCTGACACCAGCATCTGGCACGGCAGGCGCTGCGCGAGTTCCATGGATGCGCATTGTTCGTGCGGCCATGGGTGCCCGGCAGCACGGGCATTCTCCTGCAAGACCGCTCCCCACAGGGCGTTGTCGATATCGGCGATCAGCGGAAACAGCTGCTGATAGCGCGTGTCGTCGTAGTAAGGCCAGTAGGCAGCGGCCCAGCGCATGGGCTGGGGAAGCCGTGCATGCATGAAACGTTGCGGGACAATGAGCGCGTGCTCGTTCACGTCATAGGCGATGCGGCCGGCATAGGAAGCGTAGCGTTCATCATCGTTGCGGACGAACCGGATCTCGAGACTGCCGGGCAATGCACCGAAGACATCGCCGAAGGCATATTCGATGGCCTCGCTGCGGTAGTTCACCAGCTGGCCGACCTCGTCCATGCACTTGAAGCGGTCTGCCCATTCGCAGGCCGATCCGCTCACGGGATAAAGAAGCAGCGCGACGGCGGCAATTCTGATGCGACTCCACATGGCACGCCTCCGGGAAATCACCTCGCACATCCCCGTCGCTGCGCCGGTCGTCGGTCAGCGCAAAGTCCTTGCCTTATGTGTCGTCCATGTAGTCGCAATATCCTGTGCGCTTCGCGCACATCGGTGCAACGTCCACGCGCCGTAGGGGTTCCATGACCCAGGAGCCACGACGGGTGCGGAAGGGATGTCCGTACCCTTCGCCGTCGGGTGAAATGCGTTGCGCGCCTGCATCAGCTCACCGCTCGACAACATGGCCCGCGGGCCAGTACCGTTGCCGCGCAACAGCCCGGAGAAGAACTCATGCAGAAGACCCCCTGTGGCGTGGCGATCACTTGCCTGCTCATGTCCCTGATGGTGTCGGTTCACGCCGAAGAGGTGCGCAAGCCCGGCGAGTATCCCCTCACCGCCGACTCGCTGGTCCAGCCGGACGTTCCCCACGGCAAGCTCAACGGTCCGCTGGAATTCCACAGCAAGATCATCGCCGGCACGGTGCGCCGCTACTGGATATACGTGCCTGCGCAATATGACGGTAGCAAGCCAGCGAGCGTGCTGGTGTTCCAGGACGGACAACGGGCCACCAATCCGCAAGGGCCGCTGCGCGTGCAGAACGTGCTCGACAATCTCATCCACCGCGGCGACATCCCGGTCACCATCGGCATCTTCATCACACCCGGCAATCTTTCGGAACACTATCCAGACGATCTGGGCATGAAGAACCCGAACCATCGCGCCGAAGAGTACGACGCGCTGGACGATACCTACGCACGCTTCCTGATCGATGAACTGCTGCCGACAGTCGCCCGGCAGTACAGGCTCACCGACGATCCTGAACAGCGCGCCATCGGCGGTACCAGCAGCGGCGCGATCTGCGCCTTTACCGTGGCGTGGCATCGGCCCGACATGTTCCGCAAGGTCATCAGCATGATTGGCAGCTACACCTCCATCGGCTACAGGCCGGCGCAGGACGGCAAGCCCATGGTGCCCGGCGGCGATCTCTACCCGGGGCTGATCCGCAAGAGCCCCATTCGTCCCATCCGCATCTTCCTGCAGGACGGCTCGAACGATCTCAACAACGAACACGGCAACTGGTTCCTGGCGAATCAGCAGATGCTTTCGGCCCTGCAATGGGCGAATGCCAATGCAGATCGCACGGGCGTTGCCGGTCCGCGTTACGACGTCACGCACGTGTGGGGCGATGGCGCACACTCCGACGATCACGGGGGCGCACTGCTGCCCGATATCCTGCGCTGGCTGTGGCGCGATGCGCGTACGACGATGAATCCGCGTTGACCGGCCGATCAATACGCGCAAGGGGAACTGCCGGTGCTGATGTTCAGGACGGTGTTGCTGTTCGTATTCACCGCCATCGCCGAGATCGTCGCCTGCTATCTGCCTTACCTGTGGCTGCGCAAGCAGGGATCGCCGTGGCTGCTCGTGCCAACCGTTGTGGCGCTGGCGATCTTTGTCTGGTTGCTGACGCTGCATCCGACAGCATCGGGGCGTGTCTATGCGGCCTATGGCGGCGTCTACGTCGCAGTCGCGCTGCTGTGGTTGTGGAAGGTCGACAAGGTGTCACTGACAGCAACCGACATCGCAGGCGCCGTTGTGACCCTGGTCGGCATGGGCATCATCGTCTGGGGCGGCTGGCGCAACTGAACGGCGCGGCCCCTCTCCTTATGCTTTCAAGCATGCGCGCTGCTGCACAGCGTCCGAACGCAGCGCGCCCACTTTCACCGGCGGGATGACAGCGCCCCTTCGGTCCTTATCGCTACTCGTCAGTCTTCAATTCATGCAGCGTCGCTTCGTAATACTTCTGATCCTGTGTTTCATCGGCTTCATCGCGCTCGGACTGCCCGATGCAGTGATCGGCGTCGCATGGCCGGCCATCAGAGCCGACTTCGATCTGCCCATCGAAGCGCTCGGTCCGCTGCTCATTGCGGCGACGGCGGGCTCGGTCATTGCGAGCAGTTTCTCCGGACCCGTGTTGGCACGCATGGGGATTGGCCGCCTGCTGGCGTTTTCGTGCCTGCTCACAGCAGTCGCATTGTCCGGCTATGCCGTGGCACCCAGCTGGCCGGTGATGGTGGCGCTGGGATTGCTCGCAGGATTTGGCGCCGGCGCGATCGACGCCGCGATCAACACTCATGCCGCCGTTCAGTACTCGGCGCGCGCGGTGAACGTACTGCATGCGTCCTACGCCATCGGCGCTGCGGGCGGACCGGCGCTGATGACTGCAACGCTGGCGTCCGGGCAGCGCTGGCAGGACGGCTATCTCATCATCGTTGCAGTGGAAGTCGCCCTCGCGGCAGTGTTCATCGCCACGCGTTCACTGTGGCCTGCACCTGCAGCGCATCACGAAAGTCATCGGCCGGCGCACCTGATCGAGACGCTCAGGATGCGGGCGGTGCAACTGTCCATGATCATCTTTGTGCTCTACACCGGGTGCGAGGCGGGCGCAGGCGCCTGGATTTTCTCCCTGCTCTACGAATCGCGCGGCATCGAGACTGCCGCTGCGGGCAGTGCAGTCACACTGTACTGGGTCGGCCTGTTCGCAAGCCGCCTGGGTTACGCGTTTCTGCCCGGCGATGCGCGACCCGGCGTCGTCATCGGCGCGAGTATTGCGACCGCAGTCATCGCTACTGCAGTGCTCGCAGCGCGGGTTCATCCGACGATCGACTACATCGCCATTGCGGTCATGGGCTTTGCAGCCGGGCCGATCTTTCCTTCCATGATTGCAACCACACCGCAGCGTATCGGCGCCCGTCACACAGCGAATGCGGTCGGGATGCAGGTCTCCATGGGCGCGATCGGCATTGCGCTTCTGCCTGCGCTGTGCGGAGTGAGTGCCGAGCAGTTCGGTCTGGAGTCCATTCCCCTGCTGCTGACCGCGTGCTGGATGCTGCTGTTGGGCACCTACGCACTGCTGGGCAGAGTTGCGGCGCGCAGTACTAGTGGCCTGTAACAGCTGATTTGGTACTGATGTGTCGCGACGGATCGGCGTACTTCCACTTTATGGTTCGGGGCGACTTGTTGTACTGACGGATGTAGCGCATGAGCTTTCTCTTCAAGTCCGGGACCGAGGTAAACACACCCCGCGCGATGACATCGCGCTCGATCTTGGCGAACCACAGCTCCACTTGGTTCAACCAGGAAGAGTAGGTCGGGGTGAAATGCAGATGAACGTTGCGATGCACCTCGAGAAACTCTTTGACCTGAGCGGTCTTGTGAGCCGAGAGGTTGTCGGCGATCACGTGGATTTCCTGACCTCGCGGCTGATTGACGACGATGTCGCTGAGGAACGCGACAAACTCCGCAGAGGTGTGCCGGGCGGTGGCCTTGCCAAGGACCTCACCCGTCTTGGTGTTAAAAGCTGCGTACAGCGACAGCGTGCCATGTCGGTAGTACTCAAACCCGTGACGCTCGGCGCGACCGGGGGACAACGGCAACACGGGATCTTTGCGATCCAGCGCCTGAATCGCAGTCTTCTCATCCACGCAGAAAACTGCGGCATGCGCAGGCGGGTTCAGATACAGCCCGATGATGTCGGCAGCCTTGGCCTCGAAGTCCGGATCATTCGAGGCCATGTAGCGTTCGATGCGATGCGGCTTCAGTCCGTGCTTACGCCACACCCGCGCGACCGTCATGTGGCTAATGCTCAGATGCGCACCGAGTTTGCGGGTACTCCAGTGCGTCGATCCGTCCGTGGGTGCTCGACGCGTCGCATCCAGCACCCGCGCCTCAAGCTGTGGGGTGAGGACGGTGGCGACCTGGCCAAGATGGCGACTGTGCAGGCCGGCGATGCGCTGCTCACTGAAACGCCGACTCCAACGATCAACAAAGCCGCGGCTGCATTCCAGCCGCTCGCACGTTTCATCCCACGTATGACCCTCAGCCAGCAGCAGAATCACTCGAGCACGGCGAGCATCTTCTGCTCGCGCGCTCCGCGACGCTGCGCGCCGTTCAAGTTCCATACGCTCCGTTCTCGACAGGGTGATCGCGTTACTCATGAACGCGATTGTAGTCTACAAATGGGAGTTACAGCTCACTAGTGCCGTTTGAAATATTGCACTTCGCGTTCGTGCTTTTCGGCCGCCGCGCGCGAGCCGAAGGTACCCAGATTGCGTCGTCGCCCGGTGCGTGGGTTCACCTTGCGGGAATAAAGTCGATATTCGCCCGACTTGAGTTTGCGAATCATGGCACTGCCCTCGCCGTTGCCTGATGCAGCAACGGCGAGGCGTCAGCCACGGTTCCGCGGCGACCGCGATCAGGGCCGCATCGGTTCGATCGTCTGAATGGTGCCGTCGTCGTTGTAGTGCAGCGTCGTCACTTTCATGTTGCGCAGGTGAGTTTTACCCGTGAGCTGCGCGTCGTGATAGAACAGATACCACTGCCCGTTGAACTCGACGATGGAGTGGTGAGTGGTCCAGCCCACCACCGGCTTCAGGATCACGCCGCGATATGTGTACGGCCCGTACACTGAGTCGGCCATCGCATAGGCGATGAAGTGCGTGTCGCCGGTGGAGTACGACAGGTAATACTTGCCGTCGTACTTGTGCAGCCACGCCGCTTCGAAAAAGGCACGGGCCTTGTCGCCGGCGGTCAGGGGCTTGCCCTGTTCATCCTGGATCACCACCGGGCGCAGGTCTTCCGCCAGACTGGTCATGTCGTCATTGAGACGCGCCATCTTCGGTACCAGTGCGGGCGCAGAATCCTCCGGAAAGGTGTCCTCCGCCTGATAGGTGCCCGTGGCCCAGCGCTGGAGCTGCCCGCCGCGAAGGCCGCCCAGAATCAGGTAGTAGTGACCGTCGTCCTCGAACACCGAGGGGTCCATGCTGTAAGTGCCGGCGATGGGCTCAGGCTGCGCCTTGAACGGTCCTTCGGGCCGCGTACTCGAGGCGACACCGATGCGAAAGACGCCGTCGTGGTCCTTGGCGGGAAAATACAGGTAATACGTGCCGTCCTTGCGCGCCGCATCCGGCGCCCACAACTGACGTGAAGCCCAGGGAATATCCTTCAGATCCAGGGCAACGCCGTGATCGGTCACAGGACCGTCGATCCGATCCATGGAGTACACGTGGTAGTCCCGCATATCGAACTGCGCGCCCTGACCATCGGAAGCGATGTTTGATTCGATGTCGTGCGACGGATAGATCCACAGACGCCCATCGAACACGTGCGCCGACGGATCGGCTGTGTAGAGATCGGTGACCAGCGGTGCATCGACAAATTTCGACGCGGGTGCGGGCGCCGACGGCTGAGCTGCAGCAGTTTCGGTGCGCTCATGACATGCAGTCAGCAGCGCGAGCACAGTGCTCGCCATCAACAGCGGGTAACGCATTTCATCCCCCCAAGGCTCGTTGTAATCGGGACGACCGGCATGGTAGCAGTTCGACCGCTGCGAGCACGACGCGTCCCGGAGCTGCCCGCCCGATCAGTGCACCGCCCATCCTGGATGGGCACGCCACAGCCCGCCAGGTGCGTCATCCCGGCCGCTTTCCCATTCCACGCAGTCGTGACTCGATGCCGGATACGCTAGACTTGCAGCCCTCTGCCGGGCCTGCGATTCCGCAGCCCGCCCCTGCAAATCCCGGGAAAATCGCGATGAGTTCAAAACTGGAACAGCTGCGTCAGATGACTGTCGTCGTCGCCGATACCGGCGACCTCGAAGCAATTCGAACCCTGAAGCCTGTCGACTGCACAACCAATCCCACGCTGCTGCTCAAGGCCGTCACCTCGCCGGCCTTGTCGAGCCTGCTCGATGAAGCGATCGCGTGGGGCCGGAAGCAGTCGGGATCGCGCGAACAGACCGTGGCGAGCATCGCCGACCGGCTCACCATATCGGTCGGCACCGAATTGACGAAGCTCGTGCCCGGCCGCGTCTCCACGGAAGTCGATGCGAACCTGTCATTCGACACTCAGGCCAGCATCGACAAGGCGCGCGCCATCATCGCCGCGTATGAGCAACGCGGCGTGGGTCGCGAGCGCATCCTGATCAAGGTCGCATCGACCTGGGAAGGCATTCAGGCGGCGCGGGTGCTGCAACGCGAGGGTATCGATTGCAATCTGACGCTGCTGTTCTCGCTGGTCCAGGCCATGGCCTGCGCCGACGCCAATGTATTCCTGATCTCGCCGTTCGTCGGTCGCATCCTGGACTGGCACGTGAAGAATTCGGGACGCAAGTTCGAGCCTGAAGAAGATCCGGGCGTGCTGTCGGTGCGCAGCATCTATGCGGCCTACAAGAGTCGCGGCGTGAAGACCATCGTGATGGGCGCGTCGTTCCGTTCGGCCGGAGAAGTCGAAGCGCTCGCGGGTTGCGATCGCCTGACGATTTCGCCCGCGCTGCTCGAAGAACTGGACAAGGATCAGGGCAAGCTGGTTCGCAAGCTCTCGCCGGACAACTATGGCACGCCGCCTGCGATTCCCGATGTCAGCGAAAAATCCTTCCGCTGGCTGCTGAATGAAGACGCGATGGCCACGGAAAAACTGAGCGAAGGCATTCGCGTCTTTGCGGCGGATCTGCACAAGCTGCACAGGTTCATCGACGAGCGCCTGTGACCGCACGTTGAACAAGGGGGAGCAGGTCCGCTCCCTCGTTTCCCGCCACAATTCGTCACAAACAGTCCCGGCGATGCCCTGATCGGTCCCGGTCGCGCCGGCATTTGCAGTTGCAATCTCTTCCGTACCGCAACGGGAGAGAAATCATGCAGACCAGATCTTCGCAACCCGGCTACAGCCCGACCGCCCGCAAGCGACGCAGCTGGCCGCCACCCGCACCGCCTCACCTGTCGGAAGCACGGGCGCTTGCGCGACGTTCACCCTGGCAGCCGATGTGCTGGTGCCCGCGCGGCGGTACGCGATGAGTGAAGGGGCGTCAGGGCACTATTGTGATTGCTTCGCCACCAGCGCTTCGAAGGCGGCCTTCTTCGCGTTGTTGGCACTGGCGTATCCCTGCGGATCGACGAATGCCGCCACACCTTCGCGCTTCGCGCGCTCGCGCTTGGACGCAAAACCGAAAAAGCTGGCATGCGCCGACAGGAACAGGTCGGTCTGCAGCGACGCCAACACATCGAATGAATGCCGGTAGTCATCCGCAATGCCGGGATACGACGGCGCCTGCACCAGCTGCGTGCCCGGATTCACCGAGGTGCTGCCCGCAAACACCACGCGGTAATCCTTGCCGCCGTCGCTGATGTTCATGACCCAGGTGGTGCAACCCCGGGTGTGTCCCGGTGTGTGACGTGCAGTCATGGTCACGTTGCCCAGCGTGACGGTGTCGCCGTCTTTCAATACACGATCGGCGCTCACCGGATCGAAATGAAACGCCTCCAGATCGGCGTAGAGATAATCCGCGCGACCGCCGGATTTCAGCAACTCATCGTCGGGCGCCATCACGGCCAGCGGCGCCTGCGTAAACTTGCGGAAATACGCCAGCGTACCGACGTGATCGAAATGGGCGTGACTGATGATGAGCTGATGGATATCGCGCGGATCGAATCCCAGTTGGCGGATCGAAGCTTCGATGAGCGATTGCGTACCGGGCACGGCGCCATCGAGCATGATGTGCCCGGCCGGCGTCACGATCAGATAGACGGCGAGATCCTTCGTGCCGACGTAGTAGATGGGTCCCGCGATATGCAGCGGCGGCGTCGGCTGATGCCACTCCGGTACATCGAAGGCCACCACACGTTCAGCCGCGCTCACGGCGCCTGCCACCAGACACATCAGAGCGATCAACAGCCGCATACGACCTCCCCTTCAAGTCCGCGCAGACTCGCCGATCCGCCGCATCGCCGCAAGCGCCCGGACTCGGCGCCATGAGACGTCCACCTGCGCACCAATTGCTTTTCAGCAGCCGCCTTGCGCAGAAAAGCACTCTGCACACCACCGCGTGGCATGCCGGGCGCCACAATCGGCGTTGCCGCAATGGTCACGAGGTGGAACATGCGCAGGGAATATCCGGCTGTCCTGTATCGCACTGCACTCGCGGCATTCCTGAGCGTCACGCTGGCAGGCGCCGCCACGGCAACGACAACCCAATCCGCCGATCCGGTGGACGCCATCTGGAAAGTACAGACCCTGCCGTTCGTGTATCGCAGCTCGGCAACGTTCTACAACTGCGATGTCCTCAGGCAGAAGTTGCGAGCCATTCTGCTGGTGGCCGGCGCCCACCCGTCGGTGAACATCTCGGCGCAATGCGGCAGCGGTCTATCGAATCACATCGTTGCGCAGATCGCCGTGGCCACACCGGTAGCTGCCACACCGGAGAATATCGAGACCGCTACGCATTTCGACACCACGGACGAACTGATCGCGCGACTGCATCGCGTCGCACTGCCTGATGCTTCCACCCTCGCGCACTTCACGGCCAACTGGCGTGAGCAGTCGCTCAGCAGCATTCGTGACGTACGCATCACGCTGGCCGACTGCGAGTTGCTGCAGGATCTGGAAGAGCAGATCTTTTCGCACATCGACGTGGAGCTCGTGCAGAAGCGCCCGGGCTGCAATCGCATGAACGCCGATTCAGGCTTCGCCGGTGCGGGTCGGCCGAACATCCGGCTGCGGGCACTGATCCCCGTAGCTGATACACGTGCCTGAGAACCGGGAGATACGACAAGAAGGGAATGGACCAGGAAGCGCACTTCAATCCGCCCGGATGTGCCAACTGTTCGACTCGTCAACAAACGTCCGGGCTGAACCCGCCGCGCCGGCTGCTATGATCCCGCGAACTTCGAGGGACGCAGCGGGGTTGCATGAGCGGGCACAGCCAGTTCCGACTGTTCGCAGAGCGACGCTTTCTGCCTTTCTTCGGCGCACAGGCGCTCGGCGCGTTCAATGACAACGTCTTCAAGAACGTCCTGCTGATTCTCGCGACCTATCACGCAGCGACGTATTCCTCGCTCGATCCACGCGTGCTGACCAATCTCGCCGGCGGACTGTTCATTCTGCCCTTCGTCCTGTTTTCCGGTATCGCCGGTCAACTCGCCGATCGTCATGACAAGTCGCGCGTGCTGAAGATCGTCAAGGCATGCGAGATCGTCATCATGGCCGTGGCCGTGGTGGGATTCATCAGTCAGAACATCGGCCTGCTGCTCGCGGCGTTGTTCCTGATGGGCATGCACTCGACATTCTTCGCACCTGCCAAGTACGGTCTGTTGCCCGAGGTGCTCGCGGACACCGAACTGGTCGGCGGCAACGCGCTCATCCAGATGGGTACGTTCGTCGCCATCCTGTTCGGCACGCTGTTTGCCGGCCTGCTCGCCGCACACGGCGACATCGGCGTCATCTGCACCGCGCTCATCGTCATCGCAGTCAGCGGATTCACGATCAGTCTGGCCATTCCACGTCTCGCCCCTGCAGCACCGACTCTGCGCATCGATTGGCGTCCGTGGACGTCCGCATGGAGCAACATTCAGGCGGCACGCGAATCGCGCACCGTGCTGCTGTCGATCCTCGGCATCTCGTGGTTCTGGTTTTACGGTGCACTGGTGCTGGCGCAGTTGCCGCTGTTCTCACGCGATGTGCTGGGCGGCAACGAGGAAGTCGTGACGATCCTGCTGCTGGTGTTTTCCGCCGGTGTGGGTATCGGTTCGCTGCTGTGCGAACGCCTGTCCGGACACAAGGTCGAGATCGGACTCGTGCCGTTCGGTTCCATCGGTCTCACCGCCTTTGCGGTCGACCTTTACTTTGCGGTGCCGCACGCGCCCGCTGGCAGTGGGCTCAGCGCACTGGACTATCTGCACACGGCCGGCGCGTGGCATGTGTTGCTCGATCTGGGCCTGATCGGCGTTTTCGGTGGCTTCTTCATCGTGCCGCTGAATGCACTCGTACAGCAGCGTGCGCGCCGCGAAGTGATTTCGCGCGTCATCGGCGCGAACAGCATCCTCAATGCCGTGTTCATGGTGGCCGCTGCGGTCTTCGGTGCCGCGGCGCTCAAGTGGGGCATGAGCATTCCGCAGGTCCTGCTGGCAGCGGGCATCCTGAACGCCTGCGTAGCCATCTACATTTACTCGCTGGTACCCGAGTTTCTGTTGCGCTTCTTCGCCTGGCTGCTGGTGAACGTCATGTATCGGCTGCGGGCGAGCGGGCTCGATCGCATTCCCGAACGTGGACCGGCCCTGCTGGTCTGCAATCACGTGGGCTTCGTCGATGCCATCGTGATTTCCGCGGCGTGCCGGCGTCCGATCCGCTTCATCATGGAGAGCAGCATCTTCCGCACCCCGGTGCTCCGCACGATTTTCAAGGGAATGAAGGCCATTCCGGTGGCACCGGCCAGAGAAGATCCGCAGGTTTACGAACGCGCCTTTCAGATCGTTGCGGAAGAATTGCGCAACGGCCATCTCGTCTGCATCTTTCCCGAGGGCCGGCTCACATCCGATGGTGAAATCGCGGCCTTCCGCCCCGGCATGATGCGCATCCTCAAGGATTCGCCGGTGCCTGTCGTTCCCATGGCGCTGAGCGGGCTGTGGAATTCGATGTTCTCGCGCAAATTCGGTCCGCCGTGGAAACGCTGGCCCCGGCGCCTGTGGGCCCGCATCGCCTTGCGCGTCGGCGAACCCGTCAACCCCGCGAATGTGGACGTCGAATCACTGCGCCAACATGTAGTCGCGCTTCGCGGACCCAACCCGTGAGAGGCCGACGATAACGCCGCAAGAAAAAAAAGCGCACGGACTCCTCTTCGGTTGATTGTCGCGTGGTTTCATCTTCGCCGTCCGCGCGCTGACCAGTAGCGGATCAGCACGAAACCGGTGGCCATGCCGCCCAGATGCGCAAAGTGCGCGACGCCCTGCGAGGTCTGGCTCACGCCCATGTACAGCTCGAGCAGAGCGTACAGGGTGACGAACAGCCATGCAGAGATCGGGATCGGAATGGGCAGGATGATGAGCTTGCGATACGGAAAGGCCATGCCGAACGCCAGCAGGATTCCGAAGACACCACCCGACGCACCGACGACCGGCCCCGGCGGCAACGCCGCGACGCTGACGACGATCAGATGCATCAGCGCAGCGCCGATGACGCACGCCAGGTAATAGATGAGATAGCGTCGCGGCCCGAACAGTCGTTCGATGTCCGAGCCGAACATGAACAGCGCGAACATGTTGAAGAAGATGTGCATGAAGCCGCCGTGCAGGAACGCGTAGGTCAGCAACTGCCAGATCTTGAACGGCGGACCACCCATCTGCGCCACCTGCGGCGGCCAGAGCGCAAACTGATAGTCGATCAGATTCGCGACACGCGGCCCGAGCAGATACTGCAGGGCGAACACGGCGACGTTGACCAGAATCAGGGCGCGATTGACCGGAGTGAGGCGTTCGAACATTGAGGAGCGTCGGTGCAGGAGGAAGAGCCTGAGTATGCGGGCGCGGCACCGCAAATCAAACCGCCGACGCGGGATGGAAAAAAAGAGCCCGCGCAGCGGCGGGCTCAGCAGCACAGGAAACAGCGGGACAGAAAACGAAAGCGATTCACCTCATGCGGCGTATGCCGGCGTGGCGCGCCAGGGACGCCACGGCAGGCCCAGATCGCGCGCGACGGCTTCGTGCGCGATCGCGCCTTCGAAGACATTCAGGCCCGCCGCCAGATGCGCATCGAGAGCGAGAGCACGCTGCACACCTTCCGCGGCCAGCGCCCTCACGAATGGCAACGTCGCATTGGTCAGTGCAAACGTGGATGTGCGGGGCACAGCACCAGGCATGTTGGTCACGCAGTAATGCACTACGCCGTCGACGGTGAACGTGGGTTGCGCATGTGTCGTCGGTCGGCTGGTTTCGAAGCAGCCGCCCTGGTCGATCGAGATGTCGACCATCACTGCACCGGTCTTCATGCGGCTCACCATGGCGTGGGTGACCAGCTTCGGTGCAGCCCCACCGGGGACCAGCACCGCACCGATCACCAGGTCCGCCTGCGTGACCAGCGATTCGACGGCATCCACGCTCGACGCGACAGTTTTCAGTCTGCCGCCGAACAGGGCGTCGAGTTCGCGCAGTCGCCTGAGCGATTTGTCCACGATGGTCACATCGGCCCGCAGACCGACGGCCATCTCCGCCGCACAGGTTCCCGAAACACCGCCACCGAGAATCACTACGCGCGCAGGTGCAACGCCGGGAACGCCACCCAGCAGCACGCCCAGTCCACCGTTTGCTTTCTGCAGTGCAGCCGCGCCGACCTGCACTGACATGCGTCCTGCGACTTCGCTCATCGGCGTGAGCAACGGCAGTGAACCATCGGGTGCAGTCACAGTTTCATAGGCGATCGCCGTGGCACCGGATGCCATGAGCGCTCTTGCCTGCGCTGCGTCTGCGGCGAGATGCAGATACGCGAACAGCGTCTGGCCCCGACGCAGCATCCGGCATTCCTCCGGCTGCGGTTCCTTGACCTTCACAATGAGGTCCGTCTGTGCGAACACGTCCGCCGCCGTCGCCGTCAGGCGCGCGCCGGCCGCTTCGTACGCTTTGTCATCGAATCCGATGCCGGCGCCGGCCTGTGTCTGCACGATGACCTCGTGGCCGTCGCGCACCAGTTCGCGCACCCCCGCGGGCACCAACCCCACGCGGTATTCGTGATTCTTGATCTCCTTCGGCACACCGATACGCATGCACAACCCCTGATCGGATACTGATGCGAGCACAGTAGGCGCCGTCTTCCCGCAGGGATTTGCACAAAGCCGCGAATGTGAGCGAAAACATGGCAGAATGGATCGACATTCCTGGTTCTGAAGAAGGATTCTTGCGCCATGACGCTGGACCGATTCGACCGCGCCATCCTCCAGACACTGCAGCTCGATGGCCGCATCAGCAACAGCGCCCTGGCCGAACGGGTCAGCCTCTCCGAGTCCGCCTGCCTGCGTCGCGTCCGTGCGCTCGAAGCATCCGGCCTGATCGAGGGTTACACCGCGCGCATCAATCAGCAGCGTGCCGGCTGCCCGGTCAATGTCTTCGTGAACATCACCCTGGATCGGCAGGATGAAGTCGACCTGCGCAAGTTCGAAGAAGCCGTGCGCAAGCTGCCCGAGGTCATGGAGTGCTATCTGATGACGGGAGACTACGACTACACCCTGCGCGTCGTGGTCGCTGACACGGCCGACTACGAACGCATCCACAGCAAGCATCTGACACGCCTGCCCGGCGTCGCTCGTATTCACTCGAGCTTCGCGCTGCGCACCGTGCAGAAGTCGAAGGAATTGCCGATCCGGTGAGAAGAAATGGCCGCAAGAAAGCGCCAGGGCGCAAAAACAGAATCGATCAGAGGACGTCCGGGCCGACGATACCGGAGAGCACATTTCGATCTGAGATCGCGGCCCGCCGGAATTGATCGGAAGCCCATGTCCGACTCGGTTGACCGCAGGTAGCCGCTGAGCTGAGCTGGGGCTTCATGCTCAGGGGACAAGGCATGGGCGGCTTTGATGTCGTTTCGGATCGACTCCAGTCCGTGCGATGCCGGTAACAAACTCGGCCCAACCACGGCCGCTGCCAGCGATTGGCACCACGAGCCTGCAGATTTCCATCTCGGCACGGGACACCAAGATCCCACTCACGATGCCGGATATACGACTGCAAGCGACTCCCGACATCGCCAGATCTATCGATCACTCCCTGCTTGCGGAAGCAGGCTCCCCGAGCCTGAGTTGCGCCTTCCGATAGAAAGCCGTGGTGAAAAGCGTTTGTTGTTTCTTGCTCTTGGTCTTTGGCTGCATAAAGATAATTTCGCCATCATCGGAAACGCGGCTCGGACCATCTGCTTGCTTCGAGAGCATCACGATTTCCAGCGTCATGGGATCGCCGTCCGATTGATAATCGGCTGCAGGCCCTTCGAATTCGGTAACAGCTTTTACCTTTGTGTCGGTCATCAGCTGGACCATCAGCGCCCGCACCTCTTCCGACAGAACAACCTGCTCGTCCTTTGCCGATACCCTCGCGCTACACGCCGCCAACATCGCCAACGCGACCGCTACCTTTTTCATTCTTATGTCCTCCAAAAAGTCCAACGCCGCCGCTGTCCCGCGAGCAAAAGCGCCGCGCTTTTGCGAGTCGGAACCAGCATATTGTTGGGCTCCCACATCAACAGTAGTCTCCTCTGAACCGTGCCTTTACCTTCTGGATCGAACCCTGAGTATGAGAAACCTCGATCTCAACGGAGTGGGCGACGCACACTGTTCCCTCATACCAATATCGGCAAATCAGCGTGGGAGATCCGAAACACTCGCCACCTTGCATTTCCACGAACTTGACCACGGCTTCTACCGTGGAACCGACTGGAAACCTGGCTTGCAGAGCTGAGTCGAGAACTGCGTCAAGCGGGTATCCGTCTTCGTCAAACAATATGCGTTCTGCAACCTCCGAGCGTTTGTCGTAGACGAGAAGCTTGTAGCCAACGATCGCAGCAACCGCGACGACGCCGACTACAACAGCCGCAGCAATGATGAGTCTCTTCTTTCGCTTCGGCTCCATTCGTCAAGCCCAACGCTATGTTTGAGCCGCGCGTTGCTTTGAACGCGTCGGCTCTAAACATTTGTCAGAAGTCACTCCCACTTCATGCTCAGTTTTCGATCTGACTGCGCACAATCGCGCAGGTACAGATTGATCAGATTTTGGTATGGGATGCCGTTCTTCTCTGCTAGCGCGCGAAAATACTCGATCGTATCTTCATCGAGCCGGATCGTGAGCTGCTTCTTCGGTTTCCGAAGATATGGGTTCTTTACGGATTTCGAAAAGTCATAGCGTTTCTTCATCGGAGCCACCAACGGTACTGACGTTGCTCCTCTCGGTCTGCTTTCCGAGCGGAAATGATGCGTATGACCGACTCCTCCTCCCGATAGCAGTGGCACACGACAAGAATACGAAGAGATGCGCTCAGACCAAGCAGAATGAAGCGATCCTCTTCTTCGGAATGCTCTGGATCAGGAATAACCCTGGCATTTTCGTCGAGGAACGCGCTGCGCGCCTCCTCGAATGAGACGCCGTGCTTCTTCCGATTCGCACGGTTCTTCCTTTCGTCCCACTCAAACACCAGATCCGTCATGGTGCCTCTATCGTAGCTACACTGTAACTACACGTCCAGTCCGTGGCTTCTAGACAGTATGACTTCCGCTGTCGATAGCGCTGACCCCCACGAAGGCCGCAACGCGGGTTAGCGTAGAGCCAGAGCCGCAGGAGCGAGGTGTGGACCTGACGCTCATTGCGCGGTCTCTTCAATGGAGGTCAGCATGCGTAACGATAGCACCGTCTTTGTCGGGTTGGAAGTTCATCAAAAGTCGATCGTTGCCG
>DASTRD010000073.1:0-26837 GCA_035761425.1 Povalibacter sp. | reverse complement strand
ACTGCAATCGTGCTCGACATGCGCCTGCCGGATCACACGGGCCTGTCCGTGCTCGATCGACTCAAGCACAACCCCATGACCCGACACATCCCGGTGCAGGTCATTTCCGGTTTCGATTACACGCAGGCAGCGCTGGAGATGGGTGCCGCCAGCGTGCTGCGCAAACCGGTCGAACGCGACCAGCTGATCACGGCGCTTGCCAATCTCGAACGCAAGGCAGCCGATGAGCAGCGCGCAGTCCTGATCGTCGAGGACAACACGGTGCAACGTGACAGCATCCAGCGGCTGCTGAGCTCCGAACAGGTACGCACGGTCGCAGTTTCCACTGCCGCCGAAGCACTGGAGAAACTGCGCACTGCCACATTCGACTGCATGGTGCTCGATCTGGCGCTGCCCGACGCGTCCGGCCATGAACTGCTCGAGAAGATGGCGACTGACGATGCGTATTCGTTCCCGCCGGTGATCGTTTACACGGCGCGCTCCATGTCGCAGGAGGAAGAGCAGCAACTGCGGCGCTATTCCGGCTCCATCATCATCAAGGGCGCGCGCTCGCCGGAGCGGCTGCTCGATGAAGTGACGCTGTTCCTGCACCGGGTGGAAGCCTCACTGCCGGCCGAGCAGCAACGCATGCTGCGTGTCGCCCGCAGCCGCGAATCGGTATTCGACGGGCGCAACATCCTGCTGGCCGAAGACGACGTCCGCAATGTGTTCGCGATCAGCCGCGTGCTCGAACCGCATGGGGCAAAGCTCGAGATCGCCCGCAATGGCATCGGGGCGCTGGCCGCACTCGAACGCCGCAAGGACATCGACCTGATCCTGATGGACATCATGATGCCGGAGATGGATGGCCTGGAAGCCATGCGCGCCATTCGCGCGCGCAGCGATCTGCGTCATGTACCCATCATCGCGCTCACGGCCAAGGCCATGCCGGACGATCGCCAGCATTGCCTCGACGCCGGCGCCAATGACTACATCACCAAACCCATGGACATCGAGAAGCTGCTCTCGCTGCTGCGCATCTGGATGCCGCCGCGCCGGGAGATCGCGCATTGAGAGCGGAGATCACCGATCTCGAAATCCGTCTGCTGCTGGAAGCCATCTACCAGAGGTTTCATTACGACTTCCGGCAGTACGCGCTCGCTTCCGTGCGGCGACGCCTGCAGCAGGCATTGAGTGCCATGCATTGCGATAGCATCTCCGGACTCCAGGAACGCCTGCTGCATGACGAGCGCGTGTTTCCTCGTCTGCTCGCGTTTCTCACGATTCAGGTCACCGACCTGTTTCGCGATCCGGATTTTTTCCTGACGCTGCGTCAGCAGGTCATGCCGCTGCTCGCGACCTATCCTTCACTCAAACTCTGGGTGGCGGGGTGCAGCACGGGCGAGGAAGCATATTCGTATGCAATATTGCTCGCGGAAGAAAGGCTGCTCGAGCGCACGCTCATCTATGCCACCGACATCAATGCCGACAGTCTGCGCAGGGCGAAGGCCGGCGTGTATTCGCTCGATCGACTGCGTCAGTTCAGTCTGAATTACCGCGCAGCAGGCGGCCGAGGCTCGCTCTCGGACTACTACCATGCCGACCGCGACAACGCCGTCATGTCGCCCGCCCTGCGCAAGCACATCACCTTCGCCGATCACAGTCTCGCCACCGACAGTACGTTCTCCGAAGTGCAGCTCGTGTCCTGTCGCAACGTGCTGATCTATTTCGATCGCGAATTGCAGGATCGTGCACTGGGTTTGTTTGCCGAGACGCTCTGTCCGCGCGGCTTTCTCTGTCTCGGCACGAAGGAATCGGTGCGCTTCTCCGCGCATGCGACGCGCTTCGATGACGCTGGCTTCGGGCAGCGCATCTACCGGAGGGTCGACTGATGACGGCGCCCGAACACTGCAGCGATGCTGCACAGCCGCCGGCCGCAGTGGTCATCGGCGGTTCGGCCGGATCGCTGGATGTCCTGCGCGCGATCGTCGGCTCGTTGCCGGAGCAGCTTGCCTGTGCCGTCGTTATCGTTCTGCACATGGCGCCGCGAGCGCCGGAAGGGCTGACGGAAGTGCTGGCACGTGGATGCGCATTGCCCGTGCAGCAGGCCCAGGACAAGGAGCCTGTGCAGGAAGGTGTCGTGTATCTGGCGCCGCCCGGCTATCACCTGTTGATCGAGTCGCATCGCGCCTTCGCGCTGTCGGTGGACGAGCCCGTGCATTTTTCCCGGCCGTCCATCGATGTGCTGTTCGAATCGGCATGCGATGCCTATGGTCGGCAGCTGCTCGCCGTACTGCTGAGCGGGGCCAGCCCCGATGGCGCCGCCGGCATGCTCGAAGCACACCGCCGCGGCGCAATTACCATCGTGCAGGCGCCCGATTCAGCCGAGTCCCCGTCAATGCCGCTGGCGGCGCTGGCGTTGTTCAATCCCACCTGCGTGTGGACGCCGGTGGAAATCACGCGTGAACTACCTGCGCTCCTCGCCGATTGCCGGACGTCGGGCGCTGCACGGAGTCCGGCATGATCAGCAAGTCCCGAATCCTTCTGGTCGATGACATCCACGAAAATCTCGTTGCGCTGGAGGCGTTGCTGCGACGCGAGGATGCGGAAATCATGTTCGCGCATTCGGGCACGGAAGCGCTCGAGCTGGTGCTGCAGCATGAGTTCGCGCTGGCCTTCCTGGACGTGCAGATGCCGGAAATGGATGGCTTCGAGCTGGCGGAGCTGATGCGCGGCGCAGAACGCTCCAGATACATCCCGATCATTTTCGTGACGGCGGGCACCGGCGATGCGCAGCGCATCTTTCGCGGCTATGAGTCCGGCGCCGTCGATTTCCTGTTCAAACCGCTCGATCAGCACGCGGTGCGCCACAAGGCGGACACGTTCATCGCCCTGGACCAGCAGCGCAAACGGCTCGCCGAGCAGTACCGGCTGTTGCAGAACAGCGAAGCATTGCTGCGCGAAGCCGTGCAGGCGCGCGAGGACGTGCTTGCGGTGGTCTCGCACGACGTGCGCAACTTTCTGCAGTCCATCAAGAGCGGTGTGCAGTTGCTGGGCAGGAAACCCGACAAGCTCGGCGACGAGGTCAGGGCTGCCATTCACAGCCGCCTCTCCAGCACGGTCGATCTCATGACCCGCGTGATTGCGGACCTGCTCGACATGACCAACATCCGCAACGGGCAGATCGCGGTCAGCATCAAGCCGGAGCTGCTGGGCCATCTCATGCGTGAAGCTGCCGCGGTGCATGAACCGCTGGCGGAGGCCAAAGGCATCCGGCTCACCGTTGCGTGCGAGATCCCCGATGAAGTCATTGCCTGCGATCGCCAGCGCATTCTGCAGGTGCTCGCCAATCTGCTCGGCAACGCGATCAAGTTCTGTCGTCACGGCGATGCCATCGTGATCCGCGCCAGTCACAGCGGCGATGAGATCTGCATTCACGTGGAAGACAGCGGTCCGGGCATCGCGCTCGACGATCTGCCGCTGGTGTTCGACCCTTACTGGTCGGGTGCAAAGGATCGACGCAGCGGTACCGGCCTCGGCCTGTTCATTACCAAACGGATCATCGAGGCGCACGAAGCGCGCATCTGGATCGACAGCGAAGTCGGCAAGGGCACGACGGTGTCATTCACGCTGCCGCGCGAACGCATGGCCAGGGCCGCGCCGGGAAGGTAGCGGGCTAGCAGGAAGTGCGACGATCCAGCAGCTCACGGATGTGCGCCGAGAGCTGCACGCGGGTGAAAGGCTTGGAGAGCAGTCGAACGCCCGGCGTGAGGCGACCCTGATCGACGATTGCCTGCTGCGCGTAACCGCTGGTGAAGAGCACCGGTACATCCGGACGCAGTTGGTTGACCTGCTCGACCAGCTCGCGACCGTTCATGCCCGGCAGACCGACATCCGTAAACAGCAGTTCGACTTCCGGATGCTCGGCCAGCATGCGCAACGCCGACTGGCCGTCTGCCGCCTCGAGCACGTCAAAACCGAGCTCGCGCAGGCTTTCAGTGGTGAAGTCACGCACCGCCTCGTCATCCTCGACAACCAGAATGGTTTCAACACCGCCTGCGAGCGCAGGTGCCGCGGGAGATCCCGCTCGTGCCGTCAGCGCTCCGGTGTGGCGCGGCAGATAGATTTTCGCCAGCGTGCCCTCGCCGGGAGAGCTGTGCAGACGCAGATGGCCGCCGGACTGTTTGACGAATCCGAAGACCTGACTCAGCCCAAGACCGGTACCTGCGCCGATCGGCTTGGTCGTGAAGAACGGTTCGACGGCGCGCTCCAGTACGTTCGGCTCCATGCCGACACCGGTATCGCGGACACTCAGAATCACGTGAGGCCCCGGCAGCGTCTCGTACTGCTTCGCGTAATCGGCACTGACATCGGCGTTCGCGGTCTCGATGGTGATGCTCCCGCCTGCGGGCATGGCATCGCGTGCATTCACTGCCAGGTTCAGCAGCGCACTCTCCAGTTGATGCGGATCCACATTGACGGCCCACAGCCCCCGCGCCAGCACGCAGTTCACAATGACCTGTTCACCCACTGTCGTGGCGAGCAGGTCCTTCATGCCATTCACCAGGGCATTGATGTCCGTCGGATGCGGATCGAGCGGCTGCCGACGTGCGAAGGCGAGCAACTGCTGCGCCAGGGTGGCGGCACGCTTTGCACCCTGCGTCGCCTGTTCGACAGCGCGATGGAGCCGGCCGTCTTCCGGCGGCAGGCGCCGCCCGATCGTATCGAGATTGCCGATGATGACAGTCAGCAGATTATTGAAATCGTGCGCGACGCCACCCGGGCGCTGGCCGATGGCCTCCATCTTCTGCGCCTGATGCAGCTGTTCCTGGATGGCGCGACGCTCGGTCATGTCACGGGTGATCTTGGCGAACCCGATGACCTTGCCGGTGGCGGATGAATGGATGGCATCGATCAGAACGCTGGCCCAGAAGCGCGTGCCGTCCTTGCGAACCCGCCAGCCTTCCGACTCGTACTTGCCTTCCCGGAAGGCGATGCCCAGCGCCTTTTCCGGCAGCCCCAGCGCACGATCTTCCGGCGTATAGAACTCGGAAAAATGCCGGCCGATGGCTTCGCTGCTGCTGTAGCCCTTGATGCGGGCCGCACCGAGATTCCAGCTGACCACGCGCCCGTCGGGACCGAGCATGAAAATGGCGCAATCGGCCACGGCGGAGACCAGCTGCCGCAGCTGCAATTCGCTGCCGTGCAGTGTGTCTTCATCCCCCGGCCCGGACCACCCATGGTCTTTCAACGTCGTTTTACCCCCGCCGTGTTATTCAGACTATAACGTTCGTGGGCGGGTTCCGGGTCCGCAGACTGATCAGCTCGCGGCGCGAACAGGTGCGCCCGACCCGGCTGAACGAGCCGGACGCGGCTCGGCTGTCGGCCGCAGCGGGTGGAATCAGCCAGCCGTCATAACGCCGGGGTGCCGGCCGGCACCGGATACTTTGCGAAAATGTCGCTGACTGCTGAGTCGATCGCCGGACCGGGATTCTGCACGGCCTTCTGGTGGATGCGACCTTGTGCAATGCCCTGCCAGACGAGCTGCTTCCTGGCGGCATCGACCACATCGATGGTCAGTGTGCCGATCTGATAGTGCACGGTCTCGACTTCCTGCGGATACCCGCCCCAGACGCCATACATGCCTGCTCGATACCCGTAGTAGCCGCCCCAGCCGGTACTCGGTGTACTGCGGGTGTCGTGACGGTTTTCGACGTTGATATTGAAGTTGATCAGCAACTGCGGGGCGGTCTCGCTGTAGATGTAGCCGCGACGCTGCATTTCCCTCGTGGTGGCCTCCTTGAGTCTGGCGGTCACGATGGTGCTGTAACCCACCTTGTCGGTCGACAAGGGAGTGATGAAGCCAAAGGATCGGTAGGCGGACAGGTTGGCGGAAGGGTCGGCGTCAGCCCGGATGGAAGGGCCCGAAGAACAGCCCGACAGGGCGATGACGCCACATGCCATGGCCAGCAGGACCATCGGTCGCAGTGCTCTCATGGAAGAGCCTCCAGGTATACAAGCGGTGGCAAGCAATGGAGTTTCAGTGCTCGCGTCGGACTCCAAATGATTCCCGGGAGACGTCGGTTCCGGTTCCCGCCTTACAGTGCGCGCACGTTTTCCCTGCGACGTCTGCTGAAAGCGGTATGTCTAGTGAGCGGAGAGGGTCGCGAAACGCCGCAGCGCGTAATTCATCCAGGACTGCGCTGAGGCAAGATCCGGCCCGAGCAATGGCGCCGGTTGGGCGGGCCGACGTCGCTGGCTCAGGGTCTGCGCCGGCGTTTCGCCGTAAAGCGCGCGATAGTGACGCGAGAACGTATTGAAGTCCCAGACACCCAGATGGGCCGCGATGTGGGAGATCGCCTGCCCGGCTGAAAACGGCGCCAGGAGGGCGGCACGGACTTCCTGCAACTGCCGGGCTTTGAGAAAGCGCAGCGGCCCGACACCGAAGAATTCGTAGAACACGTTGCGCAGCGTCCTCTCCGAAACAGCGGCAGCACGACACAGCTCGCTCACGAACACGGGTTGACCGGAATTTTCGCGAATGTACGCCAGACAGCGGCCCATGATGCGTTCGCGATCCGCCGGCGGTCGTCCGAGCCGGTTCGGTTCCGTCAGGCAATCGCTGGCGCGCAGTAGTTGCGACACCGCCATGAGGATTTCCTCCTCGGCTGCCGCGACCGCCGCAGGATCGAAAATATTGATCGACTCGTTGCCGGAGCACAGCAGCGCGACCAGCAGACTGACCTGCCGGCGGGCCGCCTCATCGGTACGCACCCGCATGTCGCTGAGCTTCAGCTCGCTCCACTGCGCCGCATCGCGAAACTGTTCGTGCTCCCGGAACGACAGCGGGATCGTGACGCCGCACCAGCGGGCAACATCGGCCGCCGCACAGGTGAAGGGATGATCGTCCCGGATCAGAATGAATTCATCGGCCGCGAGTGCCTGGCCGTCGATACGGATGGTATTCGGCTCAGTGGCCGGAATGGCGATGGTCAGGTTGCCGGGCGTGCCATCGCCTGCGTATGTGGCGGGCGCACCGATCTGCAGTTGCTGCAGGTCGAGCCGACCGATACGCAAAGGCTCGATCCACCACGTGTTCTGTGCGGGTAAAGTCGGAATGTAGCGTCCATTCAGGCCATGAATGGCATCCGCAAATTCATCGAAGTCCGTGAATACACAGCGCACGATGGAGTCCCTTCCAGGGTTCCCAATCCCGGGGCACGACGCTACCGCATTGGCGGGTGCGACCGCCAGCTCTGGGAGCGCTAACTTCTCTGTGGACCTGTCCACCGCGGGAGCCAGGCAGCGTTTGCGTCCCGGGACATCAGTCACGAAGGATGCGTGCACGACACTATTGCAGACGTGTCGGAACTTGGCGTCGTCGCATGAGTTACTCCGCAGTCCAACAGGAGAGCTCACATGGCTACACGTTCCCCCCGCAAGAAAGCCGCTGCGTCGCGCGGCAAAGATGCCATCGCATTGCTGAAGGCGGACCATCGCCAGGTCGAGACCTGGTTTGCGTCATTCGAGAAAGCCCGCAGCGAAGCGCGGCAGGCCGACCTCGCCGCGAAAATCTGCAAGGCACTCACAGTACACGCCGAGATCGAAGAGGAAATCTTCTATCCGGCATTCATCGAAGCGACCGGTGACGAAGACACTCATCATGAAGCCATCGTCGAGCACGCTGGCGCCAAGAAGCTGATCGCGGAAATCGAGGCCTCCTCGCCCGGAGAGGATTACTTCGAAGCCAAGGTCAAGGTGCTGTCGGAAATGATCAAGCACCACGTGAAGGAAGAGGAGCAGCCGGGCGGCATGTTCTCCGAAGCGCGCAAGTCCGATATGGACCTCGTCGCGCTCGGCAAACAACTGGCTGCCCGCAAGCGCGAGCTGATGGACGGCGCGGGCCCGCGTCGCAGCATGCAGCGCGAGCAATCGGCAGCACTGCACGCCTGATCCTTCCTGCAACTCCCGCGGTCCGCCATGTGACCGCGGGAGCCGGCGTACGCATTCTTCCGCTCGAGCAACTGGTGCTGCAGCGCTGATGTCGTCCGGTCTCTGCGCCATTGCCGACCATGTCGCCTGTCAGAATCATTGAGGTCAGCGCCTGGACAGCAGGCGCACTGCTGCTGGCTGCCTATGTCGCGGTCCGCATCTGGTCAGCCCAGGCCAGCGATGCCGGCGTGAAAGCATTTCGGGAAGCTCGGGTCCGGCAGACCTCGCTGGCTGAGCCTGCCCAAACAACAGCGACGACACTGAATGCAGCAGCTCCCGACACGTCTGGGTGGGATTCGAGGCGGGTGGCTCAATACCGTCAGGCACTCACGACGGCAGCGATGCCGCAAGCCGTTCTGCGCATTCCGAAGCTGGCACTCGAAGTGCCTGTCTATGAAGGAACCAGCGATGTCACGCTCAATCGCGGCGCGGGTCGGATCACCGGCACGGCCGCTGTGGATAGCGCCACCGGGAACATCGGTATTGCCGCACATCGCGATGGATTCTTCCGCCCGCTGAAAGACATTGCAGTTGGCGATGCACTGTCGATCGCAACGCTCAGCGGCGAGCGGGAATATCGGGTAACGAAGCTCGATATCGTCGATCCCGATGACGTCAGCGTGCTGCAATCCACCGACGACTCCACCGTCACTCTGGTGACCTGCTACCCCTTCTACTATGTGGGCTCGGCACCGAAACGTTACATCGTCACAGCGAAGCTCGCTTCGGACCGGTGAAATGACCCGTCGCAGATATCATCCGCCGGATAACGATTCTCCGGCGGATGATTCGATCCATCAGCGCTGGCGCAGCCTGATGAGCGTCAACCCGCCTCCGAGACCCAGCAACATGATGCCGCCCAGTGCAACGAGCGGCATGTCGCCGGCGGTATGCGGCAGAGACGCTGCCTGTTGCTGCGCCGGCTCGCGCACGACTTCGCGATACTCGATCGGGACGGCGACGTATTGCGGCTGAGGTGCGTCGTTCTCGGCGACCTGCGCCACGAGCTGATCGTTCGGCACGTAGAAGTTCAGCTCATCGCCGCGCTGCAACTCGCTGACGGGCGTCTGCTTGCCGTTGACAAACAGGCGTGTATTGGGCGGCGGACTCAGCGTCATCGTGTCGCCTTCCTTGAAGTTGATGCGCAGTTCCTTACCGCGATTGATGTTCCGTTCCACGGTACCGGAGAACTTCACGTAGGTCTTGCCGTCGCGCTCTTCCACACCCTGACAGGCCGAGGCGATATTGGGATAGGCCTGCAAGGCCGCGTCCGACCAGCGCACACCGTCACAATCCTTGCTGACAGTTGTGAAGGATCGATCTACGCCGGTCTGTGCCAGGGCCGTACCGGCGAGCAGCGCCAATGCAATGCCGCCGAACAAAGTGGATCCGTGCATGTGACTCTCCTGCTTGTGATTGACCACGATCCAACGCATTCGACGCGGTGAACTGTTCCCGCTCGGCACCGTGATGAGTCCACGGCGTGACCAGCAAGAGGCATCGAGCATCGTCAGCTGCGGTAAACCGCGAGTCGGATACGAAAGATCCGACGTCGCAGGCAGGGGTCGCTTCAGGAGCCGTCCGGGTTCGGCACCATCATCATCCGTGGATGGTGCACATCAGGGCGTGCGCTTTTTTGCAGTCACTTCGATTTCGATGCGCATGCGTGCATCGGCCAGTCCCGCAGAAATCATCATGGCCGCGGGACGGATCTCGCCGAAATATCGGCGCAGCACCGGCCAGCATTGTGGGAATTCATCCGCGGTCGGTACGACGTAGACCACACGCACGACGTCGGCGAGGCTTGCACCTGCCCGCTGCAGTGCCTCTTCGATGTTCTTCAGACACTGCTCCGTCTGCGCGCCGATATCGTCGGCAATGGTCATGGTCGTGTAGTCGAAACCAGTGGTGCCCGAGACAAACACCCAGTCGCCGTCGACGACGGCGCGCGAATAACCGATCTCGGCTTCGAACGTGGAACCGGAACTGATGAGCTGGCGCATGATGAAACTACGTCGGTGAATCGATGTTCAAGGAACGGACCTGGAAGATCGTGCAGCTTCCATTTTGCCAAGCAGCCACTGCAATCCGGCGAGATGCTGCTGATCGTGACTGCAAAGAAAGTGCACGAGTCCGCGCAGCGTGGTGACACCGTAGCCTTCCAGCTCTGCGCTGCGTGCAAATGCCGCGGGCGGCAGGTCGCGGATGAACCTGACTGTCTGTGCGCGTGCCGTGCGGAAGCTGGCAAATACCGCCTCGACATCCGCACTGGCGTATGACCGGTCGCGCGCGTACGCATCGGTATCGATCGACGGCAGCAGCGGATGCTCTTCCGCGATGACGCGCCGCAGGCGCACCTGGTAGCCTTCGATTTCAATGTCGCGGACATGACAGACCTGCTCGATTGCCGTCAGCGGCTCGCTCGGAATGCCATCCCACGATGGCGGCTTCCAGTGACGCTGCTCGGGCGGGATGGATGCGTAATGAGCTTCGAGCAGTGCCGGAAAGGCTTCGAGTGCGAGCAGAGTGGTGGAGTCCATGGGCCGGAGAGTCTAGTGGACGAAGACTGGCAGGTGCGTCTCGTTCCCCATTTCGAGCCGGCTGGCGCATCCCGCGATATCGTTCTGCCATAACCGTCCACGCCGGGTCTGTTACCCGCCAGCGTTATCTGCGCTGGCTCGCACGGGTTGGGACAACGCCGCCACGCAGCTATGCTTGGACGACTCAGGTTGAAGAACCAGGGGCGATCGAGGCTCGACACCGCCATGTCATTTTTCCTGCTCGCCTTCCCGGCCCTGTTCTCCATCGTCAATCCACTCGGCGGTGCCTTCATATTCCTGGGCGCCACGGAACGGTTTCATCCGGCGTTGCGGTCACGACTGGCACGCTGGGTAGCGATCTACAGCTTTCTCATCGTCAATGTGTCGGTGTACATCGGCGCGTATGTACTGACGTTCTTCGGCATCTCGGTGCCGGTGCTGCGCGTTGCCGGCGGCATCGTGATCTCGCTGGCCGCCTGGCGCATGCTCAATCAGGATGAATTCGCGGACGCTGCGTCAAAGACGTCCGCCGACCTGCCCATCGACGACAGCCGCGTGAGTCGCATGGCGTTTTATCCGCTGACGATGCCGCTGACCACAGGGCCGGGGACGATTTCGGTTGCGGTGTCGCTCGGCGCGAACCGCCCGAGTGCGGGCGGCGAAACTCATCTGCTGTGGTTCATGGCGCAGATGACGCTCGCCAGCCTCGTGCTGTGCGCCATCATTTATCTGCTGTATCGAAATTCGCAGCGCATCTCGAATTTCATAGGCCCGACCGGGACATCCGTGGTCGTGCGGCTCGCGGCCTTTCTCCTGTTCTGTATCGGCATCCAGATCTTCTGGAACGGGGCGGCGGAGTTGCTGCAGAGCCTGACCTGGGCGGCGAAATAGCGCCGACGAAGAGATTCCTTCGGCTTCTTACTGCTGCGGTGGCGCTTCGTCAGGTGCCGGCGTGATGGATTTGTCGGGCACCAGGATGACAACGCCCGGCTCAGACGAGTCGGTCTCGGGTGCCGGCGCGCTCGTCGTGGTGTTTTCTCTGGAATACAGCGAAGTGATGATGCGCACTGCATGAACGGCGAGCAGAAAGCCGCTGAAAATGATACCCACGGGAATCAGTGCTACCGCGAACGTCACGATGCGTCGTGCGACAGAGACCCTGGGCTTGGCGCTTTCGGCATCGATGCGCTCCTGGGCACGCTCCTGAATGGCACGCTGCAGTTCGCTCTGCCGTTCGAAAGGCAGCACGCGTGCGGGGGTCGGGAACTCGGGAATGCGCTCTTCGGAAGTTTGAGTCATGGCCTTGGGGTCTAACCGGCGGCTTTGAGATCCGTCACGTCCGAAATCTCCTACCCGGAGTCTTGCGGCGCGACGTGTGGCGAGTCAGGGCAGTGTAACCCGCGCAGCACTGCTGATCTCAAGACTGCGTCCCGGCCCGGTGGTTCCGATGAATGCCGCCGATTCAGGCAAACGCCGCTCCCGAAAACGGCGTCGCGCGATCCAAACTGCGGAACCGACACGGAAAAAAACTGCCCGGCGACGCGGCTGCGCAACCTGAACGAAGTGTCATGCTGCGGTCCGTTCCCTGCTATCCGCGTCGGCGCAGCCGCATGCTTCAGTGCGCCAGTGAGGCGGTGCTCCCGGAGAACAACGGCTGCGCCCGCAAGCGGAACGGCGCATTCAGTCCCGCCTCCCACTGGCGATCCTGGCCGTACAGATCGCGCCGGAAATTCACGTGTCCCTGCGGATCGACCCACGCCGTCCAGTACGCGAGCAGCACGGGAATCCGGTTTTTCAGTGTGACGTTCTGCAGCTGACCCGACGCGAGAACGCGCTGAATGGCCGCGTCGTCCCACTGCTGCGGATCGTCAAGCAGCAATTTCGCAAGCTGCAGCGCGTTCTCGACCCGCACGCAGCCGGAACTGAAGGCCCGATCCGCGCGATCGAACAACGCCTGCGATGGCGTGTCGTGCAGATAGACCGAATACGAATTGGGAAACATGAACTTGACCCGGCCGAGTGCATTGTCCGGCCCCGGGTCCTGACGCAACGTGTACGGAATGTGGCCGCTCGAAAACTTCGACCAGTCGACGCTCGCAGGCGGGACCTCGTGGCCCGATGAATCCAGCACCCTGAGCCCCTTGCGAGTGATCGTCGACGGATCGCGTCTGGCCGCCGGCAGGATGTCCGCCTTGATGATGCCGGGCGGCACTGTCCAGGTGGGATTCCAGACCAGATAGTTGATCTCGGAACGAAAGATGGGTGTGCGCCGATACGTGCGACCGACCTGCGCGCGCGCACTCCATTCGACCTCCTCGCCGCGCATCAGGTACACGGCGAAGCCGGGAATGTTCACGACCAGAAAACGCGGAGGCAGATCGTTCAGCAACACCCGGCCGCGATCCAGATTCACGCGCAATTGGGTGATGCGCCGGGCGACGGGCACATTCAATTCTTCCAGCGTGCCCGCCCCGATCACGCCGTCAGCGTCGAGACCCATGCGCGCCTGATAGTCCTTCACGGCGGCGATCAGGTTCGCATCGTAGAGCAGCGGATCCGGGACAACCTGCTGAGCAATGTCGCCGCTGAGTTCCAGACGCGCACGCAGCGCAGGCACGCGCGCATCACTGCCGCCGGGCTTGATGGCCGGTCCTGCCGGCAGCGCAGACCAGCCACCCTGCTTCTCGAGATCGCGATAGCGCGCCAGCGCCTGTTTCAGCCGGACGTACAGGTAATGCGTGGGCTTGAGGGCCGCAACCCGCGCATACACCGTGTCGGTTCCGATGGCTTCCTCGATCTCCTGCGTGACGTCGATGCGCTCGAGCGTGCGCGCGTAATTCCATTGCGCATCGAAGGACTGCGGGTCGACCTTGCCGAAGGACAGGTGATAACTCAGCCGCAGCAACGCTTCGGTGAGCAGGATGTCGTACTGCGCGCGCAGCGATGCAGTCGCATGCGTGGATTCGACCTGCGCCGCCAGGTCGCGCAGCAGCGAGAGGTGATAGTCGGCGGGATCGAGTCCGTCCTCGTAGCTTTCGGTCAGTGCCTGAAACAGCTGCGCCGTCGACTGAGCCTTCGTCCAGGCCGGGCGGAATGAGCGACGCGAATAGAACTCACGCAGCGGCTCCGCCAGTGCAATGCTCGCACCGTGAATGGTCGTGACCTGCGGATTGAGCAGCGCATCCAGCTCGGTACTGATGGCCGCAGCCACGGTGTCGCCGGACTGCGCAACCGCCGAAGGACCGGCGAGCAGCGACGCGATCACCATGACCGCTGGCACCGAAAATTTCGCGATACGGCTCGAGACGGTATTCACGCCGTCAGAGTAGGCGGATTTACAGTTGCGACTCTATGGGCAGATGCCGCAGCACCCAGGTGATGCTGCGGCGGCGCCAGCTCGCAACCGGATCGTGATGCGAATAGCGCGTCCTGCCCTGCCATTCATCAGTCCACAGCAGGTTCTGGTCGGCATCGAGCGTCACGCTGAAACTGCGCCGACGCGAGGCACCCAGCTGGAACAGCGCGGCGAGTTCCTCGGCCAGCGAAGCATCGTGGATCCAGGCACCCATCTCGCAGTTCAATGTGGCCGAGCGCGGATCCAGATTGAACGAACCGACGAAAATCCGCTCGCGGTCGACGATGGCCGCCTTGGTGTGCAGGCTCGCCTTCGACGAACCCAGTCGCATGCGCTCGTGCGTCCCATCCTCGCCGCGCCCGTCGTCGTAGGGCACCGGTTTCAGTTCGTAAAGATGGACGCCGCCTTGCAGCAGGGCCTTGCGATAGCGCGAATAGCCGCCGTGCACCGCCGCGACATCGGTGGCCGCCAGCGAATTGGTGAGCACGGACACCGTCGTACCCGTCAGCGCCTTGCGTCGCAACTGATCGGTACCGCCAACACCGGGCACGAAGTACGGCGAGATCAGCAACAGCTCGTGCTGTGCGTGTTCCAGGCTGCTCGCGATACTCTGCAGCACGCCCGGATTGATGTCCTGTGCGCGCTTGATTGCCTTGCGAGGATCGTCCGCAACGACGTGCACCTCAGTGGACCACGTCAGCGCATATCGATCGGCGAAAAGCTCGTCCACCGTTGGCGAATCGTCGAGTTGTCGCAGGTAGTCGGCCTGCGCATTGGCGGCCATGCTCTGCGCCAGCATCGTGCGCACGTCGGCGAGCGTGCGTTTGTTGCGGGAGGTGCGGTTCAGATGCGCAATCGGCACCGCACTGCGGCTGTTCCAGTATTCATCGAAGCTGCGTTCGGCATCTTCCACGGCCGGTCCGGCGAGGAGCACGTCGAGATCGACGAAATTCATGGTCTTGCTGGCTGCGAAGTACTCGTCTCCCACATTGCGCCCGCCCACGATGGCAACCCGTCCGTCAGCCAGCCAGGCCTTGTTGTGCATGCGGTGATTCAGACGCGAACCTCGCGAGAACATTTCCGCCAGCGTGCGCAACGCGCCGGAGCGGGTTGCGAACGGATTGAACAGCCTGATCTCGATGTTCGGATGCTGATCGAGTGCCATCAGCAAGCCATCGCGCGAACGCGCGTCCATGTCATCGAGCAGCAGGCGCACCCGCACGCCGCGGTCGGCCGCGAGCAGGGCTTCGTAAGCCAGACACCTGCCGGTCGCATCGCTGCGCCAGATGTAGTACTGGAGATCGAGCGAGCGCTGCGCCGCCCGCGCGGTGAGCGCGCGCAGAACGAATGCATCGCTGCCCTGTGCGATGAGGCGCACGCCGGAGGCCTGGGGATTTTCGCTGCGCTGTGCGGCGAAGACGCGGTCCAGCGGGGCATCTTCGGCCAGTGGAACGAATGCGCTGCGCGGCGCCGGTTGAATACCTGGGCGGGTCACGGAGCAGGCGCTGGTCAGTACCAGCAGCGCCGCGAGCGGCGCGAACAGCAGGCGTGACGAAACAATGGCGGCCGGCGCCGCGGCATTTCCTGGTCGCAGGTGCATCGGATCCCTTGTGTACTTCCCCGGCGAGCGGCGTGTGGCCCCCCGTTACTTACCAGTCGCGGCCGGCGCGCATAGTATGCGGGCCTCTTCGCCAGCCGCGCACGGATGTTCGAGGACTCTTTCATGCGCTGTACATCGCAGTTTCGCATCAGGCCCGCTTCGCGACCCAGTCTCATGCGCTGCGCGCTGCCGCTGTTGCTGTGTGCCCTGTCGATCGTGGCGTCCGACGCATTGGCCCAGTCCGCATCCCCTCCCGCTGCGCGCCCGCGTATCGGACTGGTGCTCGGCGGCGGTGGCGCAAAGGGTGCGGCGCACGTCGGCGTATTGCAAGCACTGGAGCAGTTGCACGTGCCGGTGGACTGCGTGGTCGGCACGAGCATGGGTGCACTGGTCGGCGGTATCTATGCAGCCGGCAACGATGCCAGCCAGACCACCAGGCTGGTCGAACAGATCGACTGGCGCGAAACGCTCGCTTTTGCAGGCCTGCGCGATCAACTGCCGATGCGGCGCAAACAGGCCGGCATCACTTACAGCAATTCCCTGGAATTCGGCGTGAGTCACGCGGGCATCAGCGCGCCGGCGGGCATCATCAACTCGCAGCACGTCGAGCAGGTGATTCACGATCTCATCGGCGCCATCGGCGTGAACGCCAATTTCGACCAGCTGCCGATTCCGTTCCGTTCGGTGGCCACCGACATGCAAAGCGGCGAGATGGTGGTGTTCGACCGCGGCGATCTGTCGCTTGCCATGCGCGCCAGCATGGCCGTGCCCGGCGTGTTCGCACCGACCATCGTGGACAATCGCGTGCTGGGCGATGGCGGGCTGGTGCGCAATCTGCCTGTGGATGTAGCCAGGTCCGCCTGCGCGGACGTGGTCATTGCCGTGTGGCTGGTGACTCCGACACCGAAACGTGAAGCGTTGCTGTCGCCGCTCGCACTGATTTCCAGATCGCTCGACGTCGTCATCGACGGCAACGTACGCACCCAGCTGGACACGCTCACACCGCAGGACGTGGCCATCGCCATCGATCCTGGCGACATGGGCTCGGCGGATTTCGATCGCATCGAAAGCACGTTTTCGACGGGACGTGACGCCACACTGGCACACGCCGCAGATCTGCAGCGGTTCGCGCTGCCGCCCGATCAGTACGAGCTGTGGCGCGCGGCGCATCGGGCCGACAAGTCCAGCCCGGCGCGTATTCGCGATATCCGCATCACGGGGCTGAAACGGGTCAGCGACCGCTACGTGCGCTCTTCGCTCGATGTGAAACCCGGCATGGTCATCGATGAGAAGCAGCTCGATGCCCAGGTGGCGGCGATCTATGCGCTCGATGACTTCGAAAGCGTGAGCTACCGGCTCACCGGCGATCCGGAACACCCCGACCTCGATATTCATGCGGTCGAAAAATCCTGGGGACCGCGGTTCCTGCGTTTCGACCTCGGGCTTGCTGCGTCTTCCGACGGCGATACCGCCTTCGTACTGCGCAGCGATTACCTGCAACACTGGATCAACCGCGCGGGCGGCGAGATCCACGGCGCCCTGCAGATCGGACGTACCTCGCTGCTGGAGGGCTCGCTGTATCAGCCGCTCGATGCGCATCACGACTGGTTCGTCGAACCGTCGTTGCACCTGCAGCGTTCGCTGGAAGACATCTACTACGATGGCGATGCGCAGGCGCGGCTGGACCTGCGGCACGGCTTCGGCGCGCTCGACATCGGCCGCGCCTTTGGTCCTGCCGCCGAAATGCGTATCGGCATGCGCGCCGGCGTGGCGCGTGCGCAGCCGGATATCGCCTCACCGCAGATCTCCGGTACGCGCACGGACAATGAGATCGGCTTCACGGCGTCCGCGATCTACGACACGCGCAACACTCCGCTGCTGCCCACGACCGGCTGGCTGGCGCGCCTCGACTATTTCGATTCGCGGGAACGTTTCGGCAGTGAACTCGACTATCAGCGACTGGAAGGACTGCTGCAGGCCGCCTTCCCATTCCGTCACGATGTGATGATCGTTGCAGCCGCAGGCGGCACCTCGTTCGGAACGGATCTGCCGATTTATCAGAGCTTCACACTCGGCGGACCGGAAAGCTTTCCCGGCTTTCGCATCGGCGAATTGCGCGGCAACGAATACTGGACCGGCTCGGTGAGCTATCTGCGCAAGGTGGTGGATATCAGCGCATTGTTCGGTCAGGCGCTGTATCTCGGCATCCAGACTCAGGCCGGCTGGATGGAACCGATCGAATCGCTGACCGGCAGCGACACGTATGGGCACACCCTGTATTCCGGTTCCGTTTTCCTCACCGGGCGCACACCCATCGGCCCGGCCACCGTATCGATCGGCGTCAGCAGCGAACGCAGCTGGATGCTGTCATTCGATCTGGGACGGCCCATCGAGGAAGGCACGATCGTGGATTTCGCGCGCTGAGCGGCACAGCGCCGGATCAGGCAGTCAGTTCGATGCGGTTGCCATCGGGGTCCAGCACGACGCTTTCGTAATAGCCGTCGCCTGTGCGACGCGGGCCGTCGAGGACGGGGAAGCCGTCCTGCTTCAGCCGTTGCGTGAGATCGTTCACCTGCGCTTCGCTGCCGAGCGCGATGGCAAAGTGCGTAAGTCCCATCCGCTGTGCCCCCGCGGCGTGAACAACCGGCGCCAGCGTTGTGGTCCGCATGATCTCCAGGCGTGCCCCGGCTCCGAAGGAGACGAAGCGCGATTCGAACCCTTTGGCGGCATTGACGTAGCGGTTCCCGGCGAGGGCGCCGAAATACTTTTCATGGAACGCGACGAGCCGATCGATGTCGTCGGTCCAGAAAGCCAGGTGCTCGATGCGAATGGTCATCAGGGGCGCAGGAATTCTTGCAGCGCTGCCGGCACTTCCAGAACGTCGCGATCGACGTAGCACCACGCCCATTGTTCACCGCGTTCCCAGGAAACGATCACCGGATGTCCGCTGGCATGGAAGTGTTTCGTCGCGTGACGGTTCGGCGAGTCATCGCAGCAGCCGACATGACCGCAGCTCAGGCACAGCCGCAGGTGCACCCAGCGCGAGCCAGTCTTCAGACATTCCTCGCAGCCTTCGGGGGTGCGGGCTGGCACCGGTCGAATCTGCGCCAGGTGTTCGCAACTCATGCTCGTTCTCCGGGACCTGTCGAAGTCGTCATGGTTGATCGTTCCGGCCGCGGCGCGCAATACGTTGTGCCGCACCGACCGGGCCGCCGCGCCGGGATGCAGAAAATCTTTGGTATTGTTGCGTGCTTCCAATCCATGTTCTGAAGGCTTTCCATGTCCTGGCCCACGCCCATCGTTCTGCATGGCACCCACGCGCGACTCGAACCGCTGACCGCGGACCATCATGACGACCTGGTCGAAGCAGTCCGCGATGGCGAGCTGTGGAATCTCTGGTACACCTTCATCCCCGCACCGGAGAAGATGCGTGCCGAGATCGACAAGCGCCTCCAACTCCAGCGAAGCGGCTCCATGCTGCCATTCGCCATTGTCGAGGTCGCCACCAATCAGGCCGTCGGCATGACGACATTCCTGAACATCGATGCCGACAACCGGCGTGTTGAAATCGGCGCCACGTGGTATCGACGGCGGGTACAGCGCACGGCGCTCAACACGGAATGCAAGTTCATGATGCTGCGGCACGCCTTCGAGGAACTCGACTGCATTGCCGTGGAGTTTCGCACGCACTTCTTCAATTCCCAGAGTCGCCGCGCCATCGAACGACTGGGCGCCAAGCTCGACGGCATCCTGCGCAACCACCGTCTGCAGCCGGACGGCACGCTGCGCGACACGGCGGTCTACAGCATCATCGCCAGCGAATGGCCGACCGTGAAATCGCACCTCACCCATCAGCTGCGGCGGTGACGGGTGACCCGTGACCCGTGACCCGTGACCCGTGACGCGCAACATGATGCCGAAGGTTCGCCCGGGGTAAGGGCTTCCTGATCGTGAAATCCTGCTAAGGCAACAGCTCTGCCATATCGCCTCGTTGCACGCCTGCTGCATTGGCCTCGTCGGTATCCAGATGCAGCGCAAGGCTGAAGGTCGGATCGACGCGCACGACCACATCGCCAAACACCAGGTCGCGTCCGTCGCTGTCGATGCGCACGCGCACGCTCTGGTGATCGCGCACGCCCAGTCTGGCGGCGTCCGTGGAATTCATGTGGATATGGCGGCGGGCGCAGATGACGCCATTGGTGAGCGTCACGCGACCGGCCGGACCCTGGATGACGATGCCCGGCGTGTTGCGCAGATCGCCGGACGTGCGCACCGGCGCATCGATGCCCAGGGCGAATTCATCGGAACGTGAAATCTCCACCTGGTCCTGCGCGCGCGCAGGTCCCATCAGCCGCACATTGTCGATGCGGCCACGCGGACCTATGAGTGTCACGACCTCCTGCGCGGAAAACTGCCCGTGCTGCGACAAGCCGGCGCGCTCGCGCAATCGATAGCCCGGCCCGAACAACTTCTCGATGGTCGCCTGCGACAGATGCGCGTGACGCGCAGAGACTTCGACCGGAATCTTGGCGTGCTGCGCAGTCGCGGTATGCAGCAGCGCTTCGGTCTGTTCGGCCATTTCCAGTTCTTCGTTGGCACTGACGACGAACAGACGCGTGCGCATGCCCGGCTCGCCGATTTCCGCGATGGGCTGCGCGGTGCTGACTCGTGCATCGCGATTGCGATCTTCGTCGATGCGTGCGCCGAGAAAATCGAACCGCTGCACGATGCGATGACGCATCGGCGCGCTGTTCTCGCCGATCCCGCCGGTGAACACGATGACATCCACACCGCCCATGGCCGCCGCGTAGGCACCGATGTACTTGCGCACCCGATGCGCATAGACGCCAATGGCCAGACGACACGCTTCGTCGCCCTGCTGCGCGCGCTGCTCGATGTCACGCAGATCGTTGGTACCGGCGAACCCCTTGAGGCCGCTGTCGCGATTGAGGAGCCGATTGAGCGCTGCGCCATCGCATCCGCCGTGTTCCAGAAGATAGACGAGCACGCCGGGATCGATGTCGCCGCAACGCGTGCCCATGACCAGCCCTTCCAGCGGCGTCATGCCCATGCTGGTCTCGACGCTGCGGCCGTACTCGACCGCGGCAACACTGGCGCCGTTGCCCAGATGGCACGAAATGATGCGCAGTGTCTGCGGCTCGACTTCCAGATGGTGCGCAATGCTGCGCGTCACCTGCGCGTGACTGATGCCGTGAAAGCCGTAGCGACGAATGCCGTGGCGACGTGCCAGTTCCGGCGGCAGTGCATACGTGTGTGCGCGCGGCGGCAACGTCGCATGAAAGGCCGTGTCGAAGATTGCCACGTGAGGGACCTGAGGCATCTCCTGCATGGCGTAACGCGCGGCTTCCAGCGCGAACGGATTGTGCAGCGGCGCCAGTACGTTGAATTTTTCGATGCCAGCCAGCGAGGCCTCGTCCAGCTCGGTGGGTCGAACGAAGTCCGGACCGCCGTGCACGATGCGATGGGCCACGGCTTCGATATCGCCCGAGCCTGCATGCGAGCGCAGCTCCGCAAACAGGCGCTTTACCGCAGCCTGCGTATCGATGCGACCGAGCTGAGCGACGTCCGCGCCCGCAACCAGCCGGCCATCCTCCGTGCCGAGTTCCTCGATGCGCATCTCGAGCAGACGTTCGCGGCTGCCCGTGTCGATGAGTACGCCCTTGACGGAGGAACTGCCACAGTTCAGTGCAAAAACACGCATCAGTGTGCCCTTGTGGGTGAATCATCGCGATGGCCGCGGTCGATGTGTGCAATCCGTATTCTTCACATGAGCGCCAGGAGATATCTGTAACGCCCTCGGGTCGCCGACGCGCGCATCGTCACGCCTCAGACCCGGCCATCATTGCACAGCGTACACATCGAGGAGCAGCACTCATGCCCTTTCAGGTCGACCATGCCCATGACGCAAGCGACGAGTACCTCGAGCGCATGGATGCGTGGTGGCGCGCTGCCAATTATCTGTCCGTGGGTCAGATCTATCTGCTGGACAACCCGCTGCTTCGTGAACCGCTGACGCTCAAGCACGTCAAGCCGCGCCTGCTCGGTCACTGGGGCACCACTCCCGGCCTGAATTTTCTCTACGTGCACCTGAACCGCATCATCCGTCGCTACGACATCGACATGATTTTCATCACCGGCCCGGGACACGGCGGACCGGCGGCCGTGGCAAGTACCTATCTGGAAGGCACCTACAGCGAGTACTACCCGGATATTTCGGAAGACGCAGGCGGCCTGCAGCGACTATTCCGGCAATTCTCATTTCCGGGCGGCATTCCCAGTCACGTTGCACCCGAAACCCCCGGCTCGATTCACGAAGGCGGCGAACTGGGTTACGCGCTGTCGCATGCGTTCGGCGCAGCCTTCGACAATCCCGATCTCATCGTCGCCTGCGTGGTCGGCGATGGCGAGGCGGAAACCGGTCCGCTCGCCACGAGCTGGCACTCGAACAAGTTTCTGAATCCGGCGAGCGATGGCGCGGTGCTGCCCATCCTGCATCTGAACGGCTACAAGATTGCCGGACCCACGGTGCTGGCGCGGATTCCGGAAGAAGAACTCACGCAGTTGTTGTGCGGCTATGGTTACGAGCCGTTCTATGTCGATGCGCAGACACCGCCCGCCGCGACACATGTCGTGATGGCGCGCACACTGGAGACGGTCATCGAACGCATCAAAACCATTCAGCATGAAGCGCGCAACGGCGGCGCGCCGCAGCGACCGCGCTGGCCAATGATCGTGCTGCGTTCACCGAAAGGCTGGACTGGGCCCCACGAAGTGGATGGTGTTCCGGTCGAAGGCACCTGGCGCTCACATCAGGTGCCGCTCGCCGGTCTGGCGGAGAACCCGGCTCACCTGCAGCTCCTCGAGCACTGGATGCGCAGCTACAGACCCGAAGAACTGTTCGATGCTGACGGTCGGATACGCGCGGAGATCCGCGATCTCGCGCCGCAGGGCCGACGACGCATGGGAGACAACCCGCACGCCAACGGCGGCATCCTCATGCGCGAACTGCGTCTGCCGAACTACCGCGATTATGCGGTGGCGGTTCCGCAGCCGGGCGGCGCGATCGCCGAAGCGACGCGCGTGCAGGGCGCCTACATCCGCGATGTGATGAAGTGCAATGAAGCGAGGCGGAATTTCCGCGTCTTCAGTCCGGACGAAACTGCCTCCAACCGCTGGGGCGATGTCTTCGAAGTGACCGATCGCGACAGTCAGGCGGAAATCCTGCCTGGCGACTCGCATGTCGCGCGCGACGGTCGAGTCATGGAAATGCTCAGCGAACATCAATGCGAGGGCTGGCTGGAAGGTTACCTGCTCACCGGCCGTCACGGATTCTTCAGTTGCTACGAGGCATTCATCCACATCATCGATT
The DNA here is from genome assembly GCA_035761425.1 of Povalibacter sp. Taxonomy (GTDB): domain Bacteria; phylum Pseudomonadota; class Gammaproteobacteria; order Steroidobacterales; family Steroidobacteraceae; genus Steroidobacter. Next base: position 3,981 of record DASTRD010000073.1, on the reverse strand, counting down.
CCATGTTCAATCAGCATGCGAAGTGGCTGAAGGTCTGCAACCAGATCCCGTGGCGGCGGCCCATTGCATCTCTGAACTATCTGTTGACCTCGCATGTGTGGCGACAGGATCACAACGGCTTCAGCCATCAGGACCCCGGCTTCATCGATCACGTGGTCAACAAGAAGGCGCAGGTGATCCGCATCTATCTGCCCCCCGACGCCAACACGCTGCTGTGCGTGACCGATCGCTGCCTGCGCAGTCGCAATCTGGTCAACGTGATCGTGGCCGGCAAACAACCGCAGCCTCAGTGGCTGACCATGGATCAGGCGATCAAGCATTGCGACGCCGGCATCGGCATCTGGTCATGGGCCAGCAGCGATGCCGGCGGCGAGCCGGATGTGGTGATGGGTTGCGCCGGCGATGTCCCGACACTGGAAACGCTCGCAGCCGTGACGCTGCTGCGCGAATGGCTGCCTCATCTGAAAGTGCGCGTCATCAATGTGGTGGACCTGATGACGCTGCAGTCGCCGCGTGAACATCCGAACGGCCTGTCCGATGCGGCGTTCGACGCCCTGTTCACGCGCGACAAGCCCGTGATCTTCGCCTATCACGGCTATCCGTTCCTCATCCACCGGCTCACTTACCGTCGCACCAATCACGACAGCATTCATGTGCGCGGCTACAAGGAAGAAGGGACGACAACCACTCCCTTCGACATGACAGTACTGAACGACCTGGACCGTTATCATCTGATCGAGGCTGTGATCGACTTCGTGCCGTCGCTGCGCGAACGTGCGGCGCATATCCGTCAGCGCGTGCACGACAAACTGGTCGAACATCGTGAGTACATCCGTGTTCACGGCGAGGACATGCCGGAAATCCGCAACTGGCGCTGGACCGCCGGCCCGACGCAATCCCGGTGATGGCGCTGCCGTTGACTCCTGCATCTGCGGCAGCGCCTGAAGGCGCAACGGAGGTTTCATGCGAGTCACCCCGATAGCCGCAATGCTGGCGTTCGGTACGCTGCTGCATGGATGCGGCGATCACACGACGCCCGTGGAATCCGCGGCACCCACCAGCGTCGCGCCGGCAGCCGCACCAGCGCAGGCCAGGTCGATGCCGAATCAGTTGCCGGCGCTGTATTCCGGCGTGTTGCCGTGTGCGGATTGCCCGGGCATCCGCTATTCCCTGGACCTGCGCGCCGACAGCGTCTACTTCCTCAGCATGAAGTATCTCGATACCGAACCGCTCGTCGTCCGCTACGAAATCGGTCAGTGGACCATCTCGGACGACAATGTGCTGGTGCTGCACGGTCCCGGCGACAAACCCGATCAATTTGCCGTTCAGGATGCGGACACCCTGCGCAAACTCGACATGGCGGGCCAGCCTCTGCCCACACAGTTCAACGTGTCGCTGCGGCGCCGGCAGGACTACGCACCCATCGAGCCGCGACTGACGATGCGCGGCATGTATCAGCACACGGCAGATGGTGCGACCTTCTCGGAGTGTCTCACTGGCCTGACATTGCCCGTCGCAGACGAGAGCGACAGCGCCGCGCTGCAGGAGATGTATCTGAAGACCCGCAAGGAACCCGGGCAGTCCGTGCTCGCCAGTCTCGACGGACAGCTGGTGCGCAGGGCAACCAGTGACGGATCACCGCGCGACACGCTCATCGTCACACACGCCGATCGCTTCTGGCCGAACGAAAGCTGCGGCGCACGTGGCGTCAGTCATGAACTGGAGAGCACGCGCTGGGTGCTGGTGCGCCTGGGCGATGAAGTCGTCATGCCCACACCGGGCGCACGTGAGCCGTACATCGCACTGGAACCGACCGAGCATCGCATCTCCGGTCACGGCGGCTGCAACCGTCTGGTGGGGGGCTACGAACTGAACGGCACCCGGCTTCGATTCACGCAGCTCGCGCTCACCCGAATGGCCTGCATGGATGCAAAGTACGAGGACAGATTCGCCCAGGCGCTGAACGCCACTGCTGGCTGGCATATCGACGGCAACCATCTCGAACTGCTCGCAGCCGATGGCGTACCGGTGGCGCGCTTCGAGGAAAGAAATCTGTGATGACCATGCGGGGCTGCCATCGCATACTGCAGCCGGTCATCAAGCCGTACGTTCGCGATTGCCTGCAATGAACAAGCTGCGCCCTGCCGCCGCAATCCTGCTGTCGATGATCCGGTTGCACTGGATCGCGCTGTGCGTGGCTGCCGGCATATTGTTGCTGTACGCACTGGCCGGGTTCTTTCTCGTGCCGCACATCGCCCGCTCGCAGATCGAGCGCTATGCGACCGAGACATTGCACCGCAAGGTGTCGATCGGTGAGATCCGTTTCAATCCGTTCGTCTTCGACACCAGCATCAGCGACTTCCGTCTGAGCGAGGCGAACGATGCGCCGCTGGTCGCGTTCCGTCATCTCTATGTGAATGCGCAGCTCGCATCGTTGTGGCGGCGTGCCGTGGTGCTGCACGAAGTGCAATTGTCCGCTCCGGATATCCAGCTCGTGGTCGACAAGGACGGCTCGGTGAATCTGGCGCAGCTTGCACCGCCCGCAACGACGACGCCGCCTGCGAAGAAATCCGAACCCGTGCGGGTTCGCATCGGTACGCTCGACATCCGTGAGGGCCGTATCGCCGTCGAGGATCGCACTCATCCGCAGGTATTCACGGCGGCCATTGCGCCGATCCGTTTCAGGCTGACTGACTTTCGCACCGATGCCAATTTCGAGAACGCCTTCGCGTTCGCCGGCGTCACCTCGAGCGGCGAGCGGTTGCGCTGGGCAGGTCAATTCACGGTGCAGCCGCTGGGCTCGACCGGTGATTTCAGCGTCGACGATCTGCAAGCCGCCACGGTGGACTCTTATATATATGAATCGATTCCCTTCCGGCTGGCGAGCGGCCGCGCGTCGCTGAAGGGCAGTTACCGCTTCGGCCTGAATCCGACGCTCACACTGGAAGTTGCTGCACCGTCGATCCGGTTTGCCGATCTCTCGCTCGCCGAGCGCAAGCCGGGTGCGACAGCGCCACTGGCGGTGCCGGAGGGTGAGCTGGAGGATCTGACCTTTTCGTACGAGAAACGCGATCTGCGTGTCGGGCTCGCGCAGATCCGCGGCGGACGCGTGAATCTCGTCCGTCAGTCGGACGGGTCGATCAACCTGATGCGGCTCTTCTCGAAGCCAGACGCGCAACCGGACGCCTCGAAGCAGCCTGACGCATCGATGCAGTCAGATACATCGAAGCAGCCTGGCGCGCAGACACCGGCCACAACCGCCAGGCGCACAACCAACGACTGGACCGCGCACATCGATCGCATCCGGCTCACGGATGCCGCGGCGAACATCGAGGACCACAGCATCACACCGACAGCGAAATTTTCTCTCGCGCCGGTGCAGCTCACGCTCGACGGCTGGAGCACGCGCGAGGACGCCAGCGTCAGGCTCGACACCGACATCACCATCGACGGCCATGGCCGACTGCTGGCTCAGGGCGACGTGCAGCTCACGCCACTCAATGCGCAAGTAACACTCGATCTGAGCAAGCTCGCCCTGCCTGCGGCGCAACCGTATCTGGAGCGCGCCACTGCAATGACGCTGCACTCCGGCATGCTGTCGGCGAAAGGTGAGCTGTCGTATGCCGCTGAGCCGGCATCGGCCTCGACGTTGCGTTTCAAGGGCGACGTACAGGTTACGGATCTGCGCACGACCGACCAGTTCATCGATGAGGACTTCATCAAGTGGAACAGCCTTGCGGTCTCGGGCATCGATTTCTCACTGCATCCTGACCGGCTCAGCATCGAGCGCGTCGTTGCCAGGCAGCCTTATGGCCGGGTCGTAATCGCCAGCGACCGCTCTCTGAACGTGTCGAAGGTGCTGCGATCGGATTCCGGCGCGGAGGAAACATCGCCCCACACGAAAGCGGCATCCGGCAGTGAACGTACTGCGTCATCGGCAGCGTTTCCCGTACGCATCAAGTCGGTTGAAGTGATCGACGG
>DASTRD010000072.1:0-4109 GCA_035761425.1 Povalibacter sp. | reverse complement strand
GCGTATCGAGGCCAGCGCAGCTGTGACCCTCGACAAGACGGGCGACGGATTCTCGATTACGTCGAGCCATCTCGACGTGAGTGCGAAGATCCCTGGGATCGATCAGGCCCGATTCACGGAGATCGTCAACAAGGCGAAGGCCGGCTGTCCGGTATCGAAGGTACTGAACGCGAACATCACCATGGATGCAAAACTGGTGTAGCCCCCCGCACCGGGCGAGTCCTTGAGCCAGCTGCATCTCGAGGTTCAGGCGCCGTTTCATCTCGAAGCGACGGTTCGCGTGCTGCAGCGGCGGCCCGTCAATCGTATCGACCGATGGGTGAATGATCGTTATCTGCGAGTCTTGACCGTGAACGGCCGTGACGTACTCATCGCGGTCGACAATCGCGGCACCCTCGACGGGCCGGATGTGCGCTGTTCGGTGGATGCCGCCCTGCAGCCTGAAGCTCGCGCTGCACTGAAGCGCATGACCCGCCGGCTGCTCGGTCTGGATTGGGATCCGCAGTCACTGTTGCGTGCGGCGCGCACCGTCGGCGGATTCGATTCAGTGGCCCTGGCGCTGCGCGGTATGCGACCGCCGCGCTTCGCCTCGCTGTTCGAGGCCTTTGCACGCGTTATCCCATTTCAGCAGCTCAGTCTCGATGCCGGTGTGTCGATCGTCGCCCGCATCGTGGAGCGATTTGGCGCACGCATCATGCATGGTGGCGAGACGTATTTTGCGTTTCCGCGCGCACACGTCATCGCAACCGCGCGCATGGATTCCCTGCGACGCTGCGGTCTGAGTGCCACGAAAGCGCGGACCCTGCGTGACATTGCTCGCCAGATCGAATCGGGTGAGTTGCAGGAAAGGCATCTGGAATCCATGAGCACCGCAGATGCGCTGCAACGCCTGATCGAACTGCCGGGCATCGGGCCGTGGAGTGCGTCCGTCATACTGCTGCGCGGCCTGGGACGTCTGGATGTATTTCCACCGGGAGATGTCGGCGCCGCCCGCGGCGTTCGCGCGGTGATGGGTCTCGGGCCGGGCATCGACATCGATCCCATCGTCGAGCGCTTTGGCGGTTATCGCGGCTATCTCTACTTTCATGTGCTCGGCGGCAGCTTGCTTGGGAAGGGGTTGATCGAGCCGGCGCCGTGAATGATGCAGCGATGCAGGGTCCGCTGGTGTTGCTCGCCGCGACGCTGGCTTGCGGTAGGTATGACCCCGTACTGGCACCTGTGACTTCGTGCGGATAATCGCCGACGAAGTCTGCGGCGGGCGCCGTTGATGGGGCACGCGACTCACGAGGTAAGTATCTTGATCATTCGTTCATCCAGTCAGATGCCGCGGAAGTCGTTGTTGCAGAGATTTCCAGTACCGAAGAATCTCGGCGTATCGCCGGGTTCGCGCATCGTGCAGGGACGTACCTGGCCGGCGCCGGCCACTGCGACACGCGTGCGGACGTTCGATATCTATCGATATGACCCGGCAACCGGCGACAATCCGCGCATCGACTCATTCGAGGTCGATCTGGACGACTGCGGCCCGATGGTGCTGGATGTTCTCATCTGGATCAAAAACAAGGTCGATTCGACGCTCACGTTCCGGCGCTCCTGTCGCGAAGGTGTGTGTGGGTCGTGCGCCATGAATATCGATGGCACCAACTGGCTGGCATGTACGCGCTTCGTTGCCGAGACACGCCAGCGAGCCACCATCTATCCGCTGAACAACATGCGGATCCTCAAGGATCTGGTTCCGGATCTCACGCATGTGTTTGCGCAGTACGCGCTCATCGAACCGTGGCTCAAGACGAAAACGCCGGCGCCTTCCAGAGAGCGGCGTCAGTCCCCCGCGCAACGCAGTGAGGTCGACGGCTACTGGGAATGCATTCTGTGCTTCTGTTGCACTTCGGGTTGTCCGAGCCACTGGTGGAACGCCGATCGTTTCCTCGGACCTGCAGTGCTGCTGCAGGCGTGGCGCTGGCTGGTGGACAGCCGCGATGAGGCCCGGGGCGAGCGCCTCGATGAACTCGAAGATCCATTTCGGCTCTATCGATGTCACACCATTCTCAATTGCACGCGGACGTGTCCCAAGGGATTGAATCCGGGCAAGGCCATAGGCGGTATCAAGAAGATGCTGCTGGAGCGCAGGAGTTGACCGCGGCAGCCAACCGGCCGGCGGCTGCGGAACGTTCTGCCGGGCCGCTTTCTCCGCATCTGCAGATCTATCGGCCCCAGCTGACCTCGGTACTGTCCTTCGCGCATCGATTGTCCGGCGTCGCACTGGGTCTGTACTCGGTGCTGCTGGTCGCCTGGCTGATCGCGGCCGCCGCGGGATCCGCGCCGTTCTCGAGCATGCAGACGGTCATGCGGTCCCCGGCAGGCCAGTTGCTTCTGCTCGCAGGAATTTTCTGCTTCTTCCTGCATCTGTGCGGCGGCATCCGGCATCTGTTCTGGGACGCGGGTTACGGCTTCGACCTGACGGCCATCTATGCGTCCGGGTGGGTGGTTGTCGTGGCCAGTGTCACGCTGACCGCAATTGCGTGGTTCGCGGGTTCAGTGATGTAGGCTCATGGCAACGAAACCCATGCGTTCTCCTGTTGGTGTAGCGGCCGGCCTGGGTTCCGCCCGGGAAGGAGTCGCCCCATGGTGGGCGGAACGTGTTTTCGCAGTCGCGCTGATTCCGCTGACATTGTGGCTTGCCGCCTCTCTCATCAGACACAGCGGCAGCGACCACGCGAGCGTCATTGCATGGGTGCGCTCGCCATGGGTCACGCTGTTGCTGGTGCTGCTGCTGATATCACTGTTCTCGCATCTGGCGCTCGGGCTGCGCGTGATTGTCGAAGACTATCTGCACTCCGGCGCGAAGTTCGCAGCGCTGCTGATCGTACGCTTTACCTGCTTTGCGCTGTGTGCGGCGGGAATTCTGGCAACGCTGCGAATTGCCCTGGTGGCTTGAGGAGGAGTCCGTGTTCGTCGATTCAATACTGCCCAATGCACGCGAACGGCTGGCCCTGATCGCTCAGGATGCTCCGTTGATGGAAGCTGCCCGGTTTCTGTCGAGCGCGTCCATCAATCTGGTCGTCGTGCACAAGGCAGATGGCACGTTGGCCGGCGTTATCAGCAAGACGGATGTAGTCCGGCAGATCGGCCACTGTGCCGGGAACAGTTGTGTAACGGCCGCGTCTGCCGTCATGACGCGGGAGGTCGTCGCGTGTCATCCCGGCGAATCGTTGACGGAAGTGTGGGCCACCATGAAAAAGCGCGGCCTGAAACACATTCCGGTTATCGATGAACAGTCGCATCCCATCGGTGTGCTCTACGCTCGCGACGCGCTGCAGGTCCTGCTGGTGGAAGTGGAATACGAGGAACTGCTGCTGCGGGACTACGTGATGGGCATTGGCTATCAGTAGCCATCAACGTGACACCAAAGACAGGGCGGGTTTCGGCCATTCGAAGATAGCTGCGCAGGCGCGGCGGCAGCGCCGCCCTTGAACTATTTCTGTACCTTCACCTTGTATCCGGCCGGCACGTCGAACTGTTCGGCGGGTAGATCGCCGACTGCAATCTGTGTGACGGTACTTGTGATGTCGCTGGCGGCGAGCTTGCCCATCACGCCGGCCATGGGTCCAGCGCCGGTGGCAGTGATGGTGATGTGGCTCTCCAATGGCATGCCAGCTTCGGCCATCTTGCGCGTCAGGTCCGCGTACGCCTTGGCCTGCGCGGCACCGACCGGCGACTTCGTGGCGCGCGGATCCCCGAAGATGTAACCGGAGTCCGCGGAGGCGCGGTAGAAGTTCTGATAATCGGCGAGGCCCGGTGCAGTGCTGGAGAGACACACCTGACCGGACATCAGCAGGGTCATGTCCATGCCGTCGCCCGGATGGCCGGTGATGCTGTATGGCATCGACACACTGATGTTGTGGACGGTGCAGTCATAGCCTGCGATCTGTTTCGTCTGCGAAGTTTTCGTGAGTGTTGCCTCGATCGTGCCCGCGCCGACCTTGTTGAGCTGCTCGCTGATCGAATCGAGCGGCGTGACCGTCGCCGATTTCTTGCCGTCGTCCAGATTGACGAAGCGACGGCCGTCGATATCGATGATCAGTGACTGAGTACGGCTGCCGACCGTC
>DASTRD010000071.1:0-27342 GCA_035761425.1 Povalibacter sp. | reverse complement strand
GCAATGCCATCCTCATCGGCGAGGCGAGGTAGCGCCAGGTGTGTCCAAAGCAAGCATTGCCGGATCACCGGTTTCTACCTACCGCATTGCGCGTTGCGTATCGATCCGATGTCGAGTGACATGAACGCACAAAGCGCATGTAAGATGCGCCCCTGGCGATGATCGATTGACAGGCGTACGGGAGCGCCGAAGTACGATGCACAGCCGCCGCAGAAGGAATGATCCCGGCGTCACCGGATCGCCTGTTCGTCCGGGCTGGCAACTGGCGCCGCGCCACTGAAATGGTGCTTTTCAGATGACAGGGATGAATTGTCGAATGCGTCATAGCTCATGCGACCCGGTCATCTGTTGACCGCCAGTACGGCGGCACTCGGACCTTGCCGCGCAGCCAGGTGAATCCGATGTGGCTGATCCCGTTCCTGTGGTCCTTCAACGCGGCGCTGGCACTGATGTTTGCCCTGGTATGCGCCCTCACCTGGGCAGCCAACCGGCAGGATCGGGCGAAGGTGACGTTCTGTGCAATGGCGATCGCGACCGCGGTCGCCACTCCGATCGAGCTGGACATGATGCATGCGCAGACACCCGCGCAGTGGGGATCCGAGCTGCAGTGGTATCACCTGCCCGTATTCGTCACCGTGGTCAGTCAGGCGCTGTTCGTTCACTACTACCTGCAAGCCGGCAGAGCGTTGCTCCTGTGGCTGTACATGGCGCTGCGTGTGTTCGTGCTGGTCGCGAACTTCCTGGTCGAGCCCAACTACCATTTCCACGAGATCTTCAGCCTGCAACACATCGAATTCCTTGGTGAGCAGGTGGCCGTCGTCGGCGATGCCACGGTTCGCAACTGGCAATGGCTTGCCGGCGGCAGCGTGCTGATCCTGATCGCGTTTGTCGTGGATGCCACTATTCAGAGCTGGCGGCGCGGCGGGCACGAGCCACGCCGCCGGGCACTGACCGTGGGTCTGGCAATCATCGTGCCTCTGATCGCGAACGTTACGCTCAATCAGCTGGTAGTCTCGGGATTCATCAAGATTCCGATTTGCGCCACGTTGCTGTTTCTCGGGACCGTCGCGGTCATCGGCTACGAGCTGGGTCGTGAAGTGATCGTCAATGGTCGTGCGCAAATGCAGCTCGCGAGCCTGCGTCACGAATGGGCACAGGTGGAGCGAGTGAACTCGCTGGGCCAGCTCGCCTCGGCGCTCGCGCATGAGCTGAGCCAGCCTCTGGCCGCCATTCTCATGAATGTGGATGCCGCGCGACAGCAGTTGCGCGGCAAGGATCCCGATCTGGATGAGCTGCGTGCGACTCTGGACGACACTCACAAAGACGGTCTGCGCGCGGTGGCGATCATCGAGCGGATCCGGACGTTCATCAAGACGCGCGACACGGTGGCCCAGTCGTTCGCACTGGAGGAAGTGGCGCACGACGTCACGGCGCTGTTGCGACACGAGGCAACGGCCCGCAACGTTGACCTGACATCCAGCGTGCCCGCCGGGCTGCCGGCAGCTTTCGGCGATCGCGTGAATATCTCGCAGGTGATGCTCAACCTGCTCATCAATGCCATGGATGCGGTGCAGGACTGTGCTGCGAATCAGCGGCAGGTCAGTCTGGAGATCCGTGCCGGCCATCGGGACATGCTCAGGGTTACCGTCCGCGACTGCGGCCCGGGCATTCCCGAGGGACGACTCGAAGAAATCTTCAAGCCGCTCGTTACGACGAAACCCACCGGCCTGGGTGTCGGGTTGGCCCTCTCCCGCATGATCGTCGATGCTCACGGCGGCGCGCTGTGGGCTGAAAACAGTCAGTCAGGAGGCGCGGTCTTCCACTTCACCCTCCCGCAGGGCCCGCGACCCGTCCCGTAAGGCCGCTCTTCGAGGTGACACGGAACGTGATCTGCCGGCGCATGTTCATTTCGTCAGCCGTCTGCGTCGCAGTGCTGACCTGCGCGGACGCGGATGCCGCCGACCCGATCGAGACTGTCATCGTTCATGCACAGAAGCGCGCCACCGCGCTCGCAGACGTTCCCATGAGCGTCACGACGTTCTCCGACAAGGAACTCGCCGACATCGGACTTGATGATCTGCACGAACTGGCCGCACACACTGCGGTTCTGGATATGCAGCAAAGTGTGGGGGCGGCAACAGCGACCCTGCGCATTCGCCGCATCGGCACGCTCGGCAATGTACCCACGCTCGAACCCGCCGTCGGATTGTTCGTCGATGGGGCGTACCGTCAACGATCATTTCTGGTGGCCGATCTGCTCGACGTCGGTCGCATCGAAATCCTGGCGGGACCCCAGAGCACGCTCTATGGCAGGAACGTCAGTGCGGGCGTCGTCGCAATCTATACACGCACGCCGCCGACCCGCCCTGAGGTGTGGGGGGAAGTCACGCGCGGCGTGGTCGACATGGCCGGATCTCCCGACATCCTGAACGTCAAAGCCGGCATCGGCGGACCGTTGTCGTCAGCCGTGAGCGCAACGCTCGCAGGTGGGTATTCGCAGCATGACCACACCATGCTGAACGCGCTGCCCGGCATGCCCGACGGCGAGAACCTGTCGCGCTCCGCGTGGCGCGGGCAGATGCGCTGGGCCGGCGACACGCTGGAAATGCGCCTCATCGGCGGGTATCAGCGCGAGCACGATGATCAGGGCGAGGCGGATGTGTGCCTGGCCCCGGGCTCCCCGACAGCGATGACCGCAGCCACGCTGGTGGAACGCGGTCTGGCTGCCGACTGTCCCGACAACATCCCGAACAATCGGCGCACGTGCTCCGTTGCCGCGAACACGCTGGATCTCACCGCACTTGATCTGACGCTGATCGCCGATGGGCACCTGCGAAACGGCTGGACGCTGACGTCGACGACCGCATGGGATCGTTACCACGCACGCCGCACGGAAGACGACACGGTGCAGCTGTTTGCGCCGATCCTGTATTTTCACGACGTGCAGGACGGCGATGCCTTCCAGGAAGAATTGCGTGTCGCATCGCCGGTCACCGATCGCCTCTCCTGGCTCGCCGGTCTCTTTTACTATCGCAACACATTCGAACGCGGCGACCGGGGCAAGGAGGGGTTCTTTGGCCCCAACGGCGCGCTCGCTTACGATTCCATCTGGCCTGTGCCGTTCGCACTGCCGGACCAGGATGGAATGCATGACTCCAGGACAACAACCCGGTATGCGAGCGCCTTCTCCGAGGCGACCTGGAAAATGACGCAGCGGATGGATCTCATCGCGGGACTGCGCTGGCACAAGGAACACAGAGACGCATCGATTGCCAACTCCGTCACGCGACCCGGCGCATCGATCGTCGCCGACAGACTTACGCCTGCGGTCAGTCCGTCCGGTGCCCCCGTCAACGGCGCGGTGCAGCGCTCAAGCGACGCGATCACATGGTCGGCCACTTCCCGCTTCCACGTCAGCGACAGCCTCATGGCCTACGCAACGCTTGCCCGAGGCTCCAAACCGGGTGGGTTCAACAACGCCACCGGCAACGCGCCGCTGGCCGCGCGTGAATTCGGCGACGAGGACATCCGGCACCTCGAGGTCGGCGCCCGATTCAAGGGGCATGGCGCGCGGATCAGCCTCACTGCCTTCCGCACGAACTATCACGACTATCAGGATACGGTGTTCTCCCTGACGCAATTCGGCGTCGGCAACGTCGAGCAACTGAATCTGGCCGGCGTGGAGCTGGACCTGCAGGCCGCGCTGGGTGAGAACACCGCCGCATCTCTGGCCGCCTCCTACGTCGATGTGAAATATCGGCACCACACCACCGGCATGTGCTATCCGGGACGCACGCCCGATGGCAGTCAGCCGGGGTCATGCGATCTTTCGGGCGAGCGTCCGCTCAACGCACCGCCATGGGAGATTCATTTCGGTCTGGAGCACACGATACCTGCCCCCTGGGGCAGCGTCTTTTCCCGCATCGACTGGTCGTGGATCGACAGCTACAACACGACGTTCTCCGCCGACCCGCGCCTGGTACAGCGCGCGTATCACGATGTCGGCGCGCGACTGGGGATACGCCTCGGGGAGGCGTACGAACTTGCGCTGTGGGGACGCAACCTGCTGGATGAGAACGTGGTGCAGATGACCGCCCTGCTCAACATGTTCAACGATGCGAGCTGGCAATCGTTCCTCGGTGATCCGCGCTCATTCGGCGTCACACTGCGCGCCCGGTTCTGATTCACGCTTCGCCCTGCCCCGCCCGTTCACGCGCCGTAACCTGCCAGCACCTGTCGGTCCACCTGCCGACAACGCCGTCGTCTGCGCGAGTCGTTCCTGCGACTGCGGTTCGCCGTTCGCATCGGCCACGAACACCTGCGCACGTCATCGCAATAAGCATCACGGGCAAACGCTGTCGTCTGCTTCGATCTGACATGCCACGTCAGTGACGGGGGGCAATCCGGCGCGCCCCCTCCTCGCATATCGGCGACCGAAGCGCTGCGTATTCTGGCTGCTGATGAGAGCCACCAGCCACGAATCGTCTCCTGCGGACGACAGCCTGTCTGTCGTGGCGTCGGCGCGTACATCGTTGCTGCATCGCTATCTGGATCCGGCGACCTCACTGGCCGAGATTCTGTTCGGCCTCATCATGACCCTGACGTTCACGCTCAGCGCGGGCCTGCTCATCGAAGATGAGGGTCGCGCCGGCGCCCGCGAACTGCTCATCGCAGTGATCGGCTGCAACATTGCGTGGGGCATCATCGATGGCGCGCTCTACCTGGTGGGCCAGCTCTTCGACCGTGGCCGCCTGCGTCGGCTGGGACGAGCCATCCGCATTGCAGACGATCCCGCGGCGGCCGTCGCGCTGGTCAAGTCCGAACTGCAGCCGCTGGTGGCGAACCTGCTGCCGACGCGCGAAGCACAGGCTCTCTACGTTCGCATCGCCCAGAACATCATCAGCCAGAGCGAAGCTGCCAACTCGCTCACACTTGAAGACTGGCTCGGCGCCGCGGCCAGTTTCGTCCTTGTCGTCATCAGCGGCATTCCTGCAGCCATTCCCTTTCTGTTCATCGATGACGCCCGTCTGGCGTTACGCGTCTCCAATGCGGTGCTGGTGAGCCTGCTGTTTCTGACGGGCTACTGGTGGGCGCGCCACACCCTCAGCCGGCCCGTGCTGGTCGGGCTCTGCTTTCTTCTCATCGGCACCGCGCTGGTCGTGGCCGCCATCGCACTCGGAGGCTGACACATGAAGCAGCGCAGTGAAGCCGGCTCGCTGATCCGTCAGGTACTCATCGTCGACAGCGATCTCGCCGACACCACAAGTGTCGCGACGCGCAGCGTCCTGGCACTCGCCGCCGAGCTGGCTCGCATCGGTGTACGCGTCATCGAGGCGATGTCGTGCGAAGACGGCATCGCAGCCGCTGACGCGAGCATTCACTGCATGCTCGTCAACTGGACCGCGGGACGCAATGACGGTACGGCACACAAGAAAGCCACCGAACTGATGCGTGCAGTGCGCCGTCGCAACGCGAAGCTGCCAATCTTCCTCATGGCGAGTCGCAAGCTCGCCGGCACCGTCGGCGTCGAAGTTGCGACGCTCGCCGACGAATTCATCTGGATCCATGACGACACCGCTCAGTTCATCGCCGGTCGCGTGCTGTCGGCGATCGACCGCTACCTGGAGTCATTGCTGCCGCCGTACGCGGCTGCGCTCGCGCGCTACGACCGTGACCGCGAGTACTCATGGGCGGCGCCCGGTCATCAGGGCGGCGTGGCATTCCTCAAGTCGCCGGTGGGCCGCGCGTTCTTCGACTTCTTCGGTGAGAACCTGTTCCGCACGGACATGGGTATCGAGCGTGGCGCACTGGGGTCGCTGCTCGGTCACAGCGGCCCCGTCGGCGAGAGCGAGCGCAACATCGCCCGCATCTTCGGCGCGCAACGTTCCTACTCGGTGCTGAACGGCACCTCTGCATCCAACCGCGCGATCATGTCCGCCTGTGTCGGCGACGACGAAATCGCACTGGTCGACCGCAACTGCCACAAGTCGATCGAGCAGGGGCTCGTGATCTGCGGCGGTATCCCGGTTTTCCTGCGACCGACTCGCAATCGCTACGGCATCATCGGACCCATCCCGCCCGATCGTCTGACGCCCGACGCGATCGACAAGTCCATTGCCGACAACCCCCTCGCGGGCGCCACTGGCGCCCGACGCGCCGTGTACTCCGTTCTGACGAACTGCACGTACGACGGCATGTGTTACGACGCCGAAGAAGCGCAGCGCCGGCTCGCGCAGAGCGTCGATCGCATCCATTTCGACGAAGCCTGGTACGGCTACGCGCGCTTCAATCCCATGTACGAGCATCGTTACGCGATGCGCGGCGATCCGGCGCAGCATCCTCAGGATGGCCCGACGGTGTACGCGACGCACTCCACGCACAAGCTGCTGGCGGCGCTGTCGCAGACTTCCTACATCCATATCCGCGATGGCCGCGGCGCGATCGATCATGCGCGCTTCAACGAAGCGTACTGTTCGCAGTCGAGCACCTCGCCGCTGTATGCGCTGATCGCTTCGAACGATGTTGCGGCAGCGATGATGGATGGCACGGCAGGTCAATCGCTGACCCAGGAAACCATCGACGAGGCGGTGGCGTGCCGGCTGGCGCTGGCGCGTGCGCATCGCGAGTTCAAGGCCAAGAACCAGTGGTTCTTCGCGCCATGGAATGCGGATGAGGTGCGCGACTCCAACGGCCGGCGCGTGCCCTTCTTCGAAGCCTCCGAGGAACAGCTTGCCAGCGATCCGAGTTGCTGGATTCTGCATCCGCACGAGAACTGGCACGGATTCGAAGGCCTGCCGGAAGGCTGGTGCATGCTCGATCCGATCAAGCTCGGCGTGCTGTGTCCCGGCATGCGCGGCGACGGCGAACTCGAGGCGAGCGGCATACCCGCAGACATCGTCACCGCCTATCTCGGACGGCATGGCATCGTGCCGTCACGCACCACCGATCACATGGTGCTGTTCCTGTTCTCGATGGGTGTCACCAAGGGCAAGTGGGGCACCCTGCTCAACACCCTGCTCGACTTCAAGGTCGACTACGACCGCAACGCACCGCTCACGGAAGTCACACCCGCCATCGCCGCAGCAGATCCCAGGCGCTATGCGGGAATGGGACTGAAGGATCTGGGCGATCAGATGTGGAACCACCTGCGCCAGAGCCGCCAGGGCTACTGGCAGGCACAGGCGTATGCCTCGCTGCCGCGGCCCGAACTGAAGCCGCGTCGTGCCTTCCAGCATCTGATGGCCGGCGACGTCGAGCGTGTTCCCGTCACGGAGATGGCGGGTCGCGTGGTTGCGGTAGGCGTGATTCCGTATCCGCCGGGCATCCCGATCGTGATGCCCGGGGAAAACATCGGCGCGGCAGACGGCCCGTGGCTGACGTACCTGCGCACGCTGCAGGAGTTCGGCCATCGCTTCCCCGGATTCGCCAAGGAAGTCGAAGGCGCCGAAGAGCATGACGGCATCTATCACGTCCAGTGCGTCAAGGCCGGTGTCACACCGTCGATGCGGGCACGCTCATGATGGAATTCAGCGCCAGACCGCCGACGATTCCGATTCCCTTCCACAAGCTGCTGAAGGTGGTCGCGCTCGTCGACGGTGGCAACCCGGAGGTTCGCGCGCTGCTCGAGCGACTCACCGCCGAGCGGTTCGATGTCGAGATCAGCGACCGTTACGAGCGCGACGTGCTCGAAGACGCATCAGTTGGAGCCTACATCGTCGCGGTGGACGGCGATCAGCTCGAGCCTGCACGCAAACTCGTTCGGGCTGTGCGCGGCGCAGGGTTCAACACGCCGCTGTGGGCGCTCGCCGATTCGCACAAGCTGTCTCAGGCGCTGACGCCGCAGGTGATCGGCGAAGTCGATGGCTGCATCTTTCTCGGGCAGCAAACGCCTGGCTTCCATGCGAAGCAGGTCATTGCGAGCATCACTGAGTACGGCACGAGTCTCCTGCCGCCGTTCTTCGGCGGCCTCATGGCCTACGACGCCGAAGCGAACATCTCATTCGCCTGCCCCGGCCACCAGGGAGGCGAGTTCTTTCGCAAGTCGCCCGCGGGGCAGCTGTTCTTCAAGCACTTCGGCGAGCAGATTTTCCGCAACGACCTGTGCAACGCCGACGTCGATCTCGGCGATCTGCTGATTCATGTCGGTGCGGCGGTCGAAGCGCAGCGCCATGCAGCGCAGGTGTTTGGGGCCGATCGCACCTACTTCGTTCTGAACGGCACCTCGACCGCGAACAAAATCGTGGCGCACGCGGTTCTGCGTCGCGGCGATCTGGTGCTCTTCGACCGTAACAATCACAAGTCGCTGCATCAGGGCGCACTGGTTCAGGCAGGCGCGATCCCGATCTTCCTGCCCACCGCTCGCAATGCGTTCGGAATGATCGGTGCGATCGACTGGGACGCATTCGACGAAGACTACCTGCGCGATCAGATCCGCAAGCAGCCGCTCGCACGCGATCGCGCCGATCACGAGCGACCCTTCCGCCTGGCCTGCATTCAGCTCGCGACATACGACGGCACCGTCTACAACTGCCGCGCGGTCATGGAGAAGCTCGGGCGGCTGTGCGACTACGTGCTCTGGGACGAAGCGTGGATCGGCTACAACGCATTTCATCCTCTCTTCCGCGATCACAGTCCGATGCGACTGGAAAATCCCGGCCCTGACTCGGCGGGATTGTTCTCCACGCAATCGGTGCACAAACAGGGCGCGGGCTTCTCGCAGGCTTCGCAGATTCACAAGCGCGACGAACACATCAAGGGACAGCGCCGCTTCATCGAGCACAAGCGCTTCAACGAGTCGTTCCTGATGCACGCCTCGACGTCGCCGTTCTATCCACTGTTCGCCTCGCTCGATGTGAACGCGAAAGTGCACGAAGGCAAAGCCGGCGAGATGCTCTGGGATCGCTGCATCGAACTCGGCATCGAGACGCGCAAGCGGTTGCGCGAACTCGCGCGCCACTTCGAGAGCGCCGGCGCAAGTCCACACGAGAAGTGGTTCTTCGATCCGTTCGTGCCTGACTTCGTAACGATACGCGGCTCGAAGCACACGCAGGACATCGAGAACGTTCGCTGGGAAGACTTGCCCACCGATGTCATCAAACGCGAGCAGCAGTGCTGGGCGTTCGATCCGAAGAGCACGTGGCACGGCTATCAGGGCTATGCGCCCGGTCAGGCGATGGTGGATCCCAACAAGCTGATGCTGCTGACGCCAGGCATCGATCGCAGGACGGGCAACTACCTCGACTTCGGCGTGCCGGCCACGGTGCTCGCGAACTATCTGCGCGAGCAGCGCATCGTGCCCGAGAAGTGCGACCTCAACAGCATCCTGTTTCTGATGACGCCGGCCGAGGACGAAAGCAAGCTCGGCGCACTGCTCGCGAAGCTCGTGAAGTTCAAGAATCTCTGGGACGCAGACGCACCGCTCGGTGATGTTCTGCCGACGCTGTACGCGCAGAACAGCGCGCGATACGCCGGTTACACGCTGCGGCGCGTGTGCAACGAGATGCACGAGTTCTATCGCAAGGCAAACATCAAGGAGCTGCAGAAGCTCTGCTTCCGCGCCAGCAGTTTCCCCGAGCTCGCGATGGCGCCGCAGGATGCGTACGCAAAGCTGGTCGCGAACGAAGTCGACTATGTGCCGTTCACCGAGCTCAAGGACCGGGTCGCCGCGACGCTCGCTCTGATCTATCCGCCCGGCATCGGCGTCATCGTGCCCGGCGAGCGCTGGGATTCAAGAGCGCAGCCGATGCTCGACTACTTCCGCGCCTTCGAAGAGTCCTTCAACCGCTTTCCCGGTTTCAACTACGAAGTGCAGGGCGTCTACCAGGAACAGGTCGGCGGCCACATCCGGTTCCACACCTACGTCGTGCGCGAGTGAAGCCGCGCCAATTCCAGGAGAATCCCATGGCAGCCCCGCAGAAGAAGATGAACCTCGTGCAACTGACGTTCATCGTGGCCGTCAACATGATGGGCTCCGGCATCATCATGCTGCCGACGAACATGGCGCAGGTGGGCGCGATCTCGCTGCTGTCCTGGCTGGTGACGGCCGTCGGCTCGATGGCCATCGCGTACGGCTTCGCCCAGGCGGGGTTGTTCAATCAGCGCGCCGGCGGCATGGCAGCGTACGCCGAGGATGCCTATGGCAAGGATGGCTACTTCCAGGTGTTCTTTCTGTACTTTCTGTCGCTCGCCATCGGCAACGTGGCGATTGCGATCTCTGCGGTCGGCTATCTCGCGGCCTTCTTCCCTGCTCTGTCTGCCACACCCGTTGCGACGTGCGTGGGCGTGATTGCACTGCTGTGGCTGACGACGATCGCAAATTTCGGCGGACCCAGCGTGACCGGCAAGATCGGCTCGGTCACCGTGTGGGGCGTCATTCTGCCCGTCGGACTGCTGTGCGTCATCGGCTGGATCTGGTTCAGCAGCGCGACGTTCTCAGCAGCGTGGAATCCGCAGGGCCTGAGCATCGGCGCAGGCATGGGCTCGAGCATCTCGCTGACGTTGTGGGCCTTTCTGGGCATGGAGTCCGCGGCACAGAACTCGGCGGCCGTCGAGAATCCGAAGCGTGACGTCCCCCTCGCCTGCATGTTCGGCACGCTCGGCGCGGCGGTCGTCTACGTGCTGTCGACGACCGTGATCCAGGGCATCGTTCCGAACGCCGAACTCGCAGACTCCACCGGTCCGTTCGGACTGGCCTATGCGCGCATGTTCAATCCGACGATCGGCTCCATCGTCATGGGGCTTGCAGTACTCGCCTGCGTCGGCTCATTGCTCGGATGGCAGTTCACGCTGGCGCAGACGGGCAAGTCCGCGGCCGAGGAGCGCATGTTTCCCGCGTTCTTCTCCCGGACCAACCGCATGGGCGCGCCGATCGTCGGCATGATCGTGCTGGGTGTCGTGCAGACGCTGCTGGCGCTTTCAACCATCTCGCCGTCCCTGAGCGAACAGTTCAGCGCGCTGGTCAACCTGGCAGTCGTGACCAATGTGATTCCCTATGTGGTCTCGCTGTCCGCGCTGATGATCATGATGAAACGCGCGAAAGTGGCCGACAGCCTCTACATGCGCAATTGCATCATCGGCCTGGTCGCCATGGCTTACAGCGTGTTCGCTCTGTACGCCTCGGGCGCGGAGGCGGTGATGGGCGGCATGCTGGTGCTGGGCCTTGCGTACATCGTCTGGGGCTTCATCGCGCCACGCTTCGGCGCACCTTCAACCGCCACAGCCGCAAACACTTCCAGTGCAGATCCCATCGAGGAGCCGCCGCTGCCCGCTCCGGTTACTGCGCGTGTCAGCGGACCCGCGACTGCCTGATGCCCGCATTCCTACCAGGAGAAGAACATGTACTTCCATCCATCGGTTGACGTCATGCGACGGCACGCCCGCAGCGCAGTGATCGGTGCTGTGGGCCTTGCGGCCGCTCTGCTCGCCACGCTGCCCGCCGCGGCAGCCACACTCGATCGCATCAAGGAGACGGGGCACATCCGCTTCGGCTTTCTGGCCGATGCTGCGCCGTTCTCGATCCAGGCAAATGGCGCGCCGGACGGCTATTCGGTGTCGCTCTGCAAGGACGTCGCGGAGCATCTCAAACGCGACCTGGCGCTGCCGAGCCTGACGGTCGAGTGGATACGACTGGCACCCGAAGAACGCGTGACCGCGGTCAAGAAGGGCCGGATCGATCTTCTGTGCACTCCCATGAACGAATCGCTGAGCCGCCGCGAGCATGTGTCGTTCTCGATCCCCGTATTCGCCGGCGGCAATCGCGCAGCCGTGCGCTCCGACGCACCCGCCGCGCTGCGCAACGTGCTCTCGGAGGGCCGCCCCAGCACGCCGGTGTGGAGGGGCTCCCCTGCCGCAACGGTCCTTGAACCGACCAAACTCGCCGTAGTGGCGGAGACATCGGGGGAGCGCTGGCTGAATGAGCGCGCCAGGACCCTCCAGGTGGATGCACGCATCGTGCGCGTATCCGATTACAAGAAAGCGCTGCAACAGCTGGTCGACGGCGAGGTCGGTGTTGTCTTCGGCGATCGCATCGTGATGCTCGGGGCGCTGCAGGCACTGGATCCGCAGACGCGCGCTCGCGTCGTGATTCTCGATCGCATGTTCACGCATGAACTCGCCGGGCTGGCGCTGGAGCACGGCGACGATGACTTCCGCCTGCAGGTCGATCGTGCGCTGAGTCAGATATATGCCACCCCGCAGTTCGCCGCTCTCTACGCAAAGTGGTGCGGCGACTTCAACGAGCTGGCACGCACCTTCTTTGTCTGGAACGCACTGTCCGAGTAAGGGGTGCCGCCATGCTTCAGCGAAACACGAAACGCATCGTCATGCGCGCTTTGATGGTTGACGATGAGCTCGGCGCTGTCGGCGCAGACGGACGCGCCGCCCGCTCCCTCGTACAGGACCTCCAGACGCGCGGCTTCGAAGTCATCGAGGCGGTCTCTGCCGAGGACGGCATCTCCGTGGCCACTTCGGATTCGGCCATTCATGCCGTACTGCTCGACTGGAACCTGGGCGGCGACAAGGACCACGCCCGCGCGCGCCAGTTCCTGGAGTTCGTCCGCTCACGCAACGACAGGATCCCGATCTTTCTCATGGCCGAACGCGGTGCGGCGGCCGAGATTCCCATCGAAGTCATGGAGATGGTCGATGAGTTCGTGTGGACGCTGGAGGACACAGCGGCGTTCGTCGGCGGACGCGTCGCTGCGGCCGTGCGTCGCTACGTCGAGGCAATGTTGCCGCCGCTCGCCGCGGCACTCATGCGCTTTACCCAGGAATACGAGTACTCGTGGCATACACCGGGACACACCGGCGGCACTGCCTTCCTGAAGTCACCCGTCGGGCGGGTCTTCTTCGACTACTTCGGCGAGAACATGCTGCGCTCCGATCTGTCGATCAGCGTCGGCAGCCTCGGATCGCTCCTCGATCACACCGGCCCCATCGGCGAGCACGAGAAGTTCGCCGCGCGCGTATTCGGCGCGCACCGCACCTACAGCGTGACCAACGGCACCTCGATGTCGAACCGCGTCATCTTCATGGCAGCTGTGGCGCGCGATCAGATTGCCCTGTGCGATCGCAACTGCCACAAGTCGATCGAGCACAGCCTGGTGATGACCGGAGCGATCCCCCAGTACCTGGTGCCGCTGCGCAATCGCCTCGGACTGATCGGACCCATCCCACCCGAGCGGCTCGGGAAAGACGCGATCGCACGCGGCATCAAGGCGAATCCACTCGTGACCGGCAACGTCGCCACACGCGCGGTGCACTCAATCATCACCAACTCGACCTACGACGGCCTGTGCTACAGCGCGCGGCGCGTGCAGGAACTGCTCGATCCGAGCGTCGATCGCATTCACTTCGACGAAGCGTGGTACGCCTACGCGCGCTTCAACCCCCTGTATCGCGATCGCCATGCGATGCACGGCGATCCCAAGGATCACAAGGGTCCGACGATCTTTGCGACGCATTCAACCCACAAACTGCTCGCCGCCCTGTCGCAGGCCTCGCTGCTGCACATCCGCGACGGTCGCGGCGCCATTCCGCACGCGCGCTTCAACGAGTCGTACATGCTGCATGCCTCGACCTCGCCGCTGTATCCGATCATCGTCTCCAACGACGTCACTGCGGCGATGATGGATGGACCGGGCGGACCCACACTGACGAGCGAGTCGATTCAGGAAGCCGTCTCCTTCCGTCAGACGATGGGCCGCGTGCATCGGCAGTTCGCAGACAAGGGCCAGTGGTTCTTCCGTACCTGGAACGCCGAAACGGTCAAAGCGCCGTCCGGCAAGCGCATCGCGTTCGAGGATGCCGACGCACAGCAACTGGCCACCGACCCCCAGTGCTGGGTGCTGCACCCCGGCGAGGCCTGGCACGGGTTCGGGGATCTCGAGGATGGCTACTGCATGCTCGATCCGATCAAGGTGTCGATCGTGACGCCGGGCGTGTCGGAGAGCGGTGCACTCGAGCGAACGGGCATTCCGGCGACGCTGGTCACCGCGTATCTGCACTATCGCGGCGTCGAAGTGGAGAAGACCACGGACTTCACCATCCTGGTGCTGTTCTCCATCGGCATCACCAAGGGCAAGTGGGGCACGCTGCTCAACGCACTGCTCGATTTCAAACGGGACTACGACAACAACGCACCGCTCAGCGAGATCCTGCCGCATCTGGTGAACGACCATCCGGCCGTGTATGGCTCGCTCGGTCTGCACGACCTGGCCGATCAGATGTTCGCGCAGCTGCGCGACTCGCGTCAGACGCACTGGCTCGCGGAAGCGTTCTCGACGCTGCCGACGCCGGTCATCTCGCCCAATCTGGCGTTCCAGCATCTGGTGCGCGATGAGATCGAGCACGTGCCGCTCGAGCAACTCGCAGAGCGCGTGCTGGCAACCAGCGTGGTGCCCTACCCGCCCGGCATTCCCATGCTCATGCCCGGTGAGTCGACGGGCCCGGACGACGGCCCCTATCTCGGCTACCTGCGTGCGCTGGCTGCCTGGGACAAACGCTTCCCCGGCTTCGGCCACGACACGCACGGTGTCGAGAATCGCGACGGCATCTACTTTGTGCAGTGTCTGCGCAAAGACGCCGCCCTCGCACCGGAGGCGCGACGCACGTGAGCTCGCCCGGTCGCAAGATGTCGCTGACGCAGGCCACCATGCTGGTTGCCGGCAACATGATCGGCACGGGCGTGTTTCTGCTGCCGGTCAATCTCGCGCAGGTCGGCGGCATCGCAATCTTCGGCTGGCTGATCGCAACTGCGGGCGTTGCCGCACTGGGACTCGCCTTCGCCAAGCTGGGCCAGCTGAGTCCGCAGCAGGGCGGACCGTACGCCTATGCGCGCGACTTCCTCGGGCCGTTCGCCGGATTTCAGACCAACTACGTCTACTGGTTTGGCAACTGGATCGGAAATATCGCCATTGCGGTCGCAGCGATCGGCTACCTGGGCGAGCTTGTGCCTGCGATCACTCACCCGCCGGCAAGCGTCGCTGCGACCGCGATTCTCATCTGGCTGCTGACGTTCGCGAACATTCTCGGACCGCGCATCGTCGGCGCACTCGAGACATGGACCATGGCCCTGGCCCTGATACCCATTCTCGCAATTGCAATTCTCGGCTGGTGGTGGTTCGACCCGCAGTTGTTCCTCGCCGGCTGGAATGTCAGTGGCGAGTCGGACATGCATGCCGTGTCGCGCGCCGCATCGATGGCCCTGTGGGCCTACATGGGGATCGAAAGCGCGGCTGTCTCCGCCGGCGTCATCGAGAATCCCAGCCGCAACGTACCGCTTGCGACACTGATGGGACTGGCACTGGCCGCCATCGTGTACGTGCTGAGTTCGTCCGTCATCATGGGACTGCTGCCGAACGATGTGCTGCGCCATTCGCACGCACCGTTCGCAGAGGCCGCACGCATCGCCATTGGCACGACCGGCGCCGTCGTCATCAGCGTGTGTGCCGTACTCAAGTCAGTGGGTTCGCTCGGCGGCTGGATGCTGCTGGTCGGGCAATCCGCCCAGGCCGCGGCGAACGACGGCATGTTCCCGCGCATATTCGCCCGCCTCAACGCGAATGGCGTACCCGGCATCGGCCTGGTACTGGTCGCCGTGCTCATGACGATCGTACTGCTCGCGACCATGTCGCCGACCCTCGCCGACCAGTTCAATCACATCGTCGATCTCGCCGTCATTCTGATCATCGTTCCCTACGTCTACTCCGCAGTCGCGATGGTCAAGGTCGTTCACGACCATCAGGTGCCGCACCGGACCTTCCTGCTCTACAAATGGATCGCTCTGGTGGCGGTGGCCTATTGCCTGTGGGCAGTCATCGGCGGCGATCCCGATACGGTAGTGCGCGCCCTGGTCGCCCTGCTCATCAGCGTACCGCTGTATCCGTTCTTCATCCGCTCGATGGAAAGAGCTGCGCAGGAGCGGATGAGTCCAGCCGTCAGCCCCGTCGCGGGTACGGCCACGATAGTCGGCGTCGCGTCATGAGGAAAGCCATGTCCACATCCCTCTATCCTTCCAGCTTCCATCGGCCCGGCACGCTGTGTCGCGCGGCGCTGGTCGCGACGGTTGCGAGCGCACTGGCCAATGTCGCGGCTGCGGAAGACAGCGGCTACAAGTTGCCCGGGATGCCCACCGGCCCCATCGAATGGACGTTCAATTTCGATGCCTCGGTCGGGGCGTTCGGATTCGCGCACTCGCTCTACACCGACCCGCACCCAGAACAGCCCTCGGGAGACCTGAGCGACAACTGGATGGAAGGATCGATCAAGCCGGCCCTGAGCGCAGATCTGACCACCGCCGGCGGCTCGCACTGGTACGGCAAGTTCAGCGGTGTCGGCGTGCGTACGTTCGGCACTGCGCCTTCGCTCGTCGGCAGCGACGATTCCTCCTACGACATCGAGGACTTCTACATCGGCTGGAGATCCGGCTCGAGCATCGGCAACGAGGAGGACGTCCTCGACTTCAAGGTGGGACGCGCTCCCTACAAGCTCGGCAAAGGGATGTTTCTCTACGACGGCGCCTCCGACGGCGGCTCGCGCGGCGGCTACTGGACCGGCGCGCGCAAGGCCTTCGAGATGGCGGCGATCGGCACGCTCAAGATGGGCGTGAACAAGGTCGAGGCGTTCTATCTGGACAAGAACGACATTCCCGCGTCGGACTCAGATACGACCCTGTGGGGTCTGAACTATGAGCTGACGCTGGACGAGGACAACACGCTCGGCGCGACCTACACAAAGTGGTCTGCGGATCCGACCCAGGCTCCGCAACGTGATGGACTGGATGTCTACAACGTGCGCGCCTATATCACCCCATTTCCTGTCAGGGCGCTTTCCTTCGAGGCCGAGTACATCAAGGAGAGCAACGGCGATCTGCTCGATTCGAACGCATGGAGCGTGCTCGCCGCCTATCAGCTCGACTCGGGCTGGAAGCCGAAGTTCTCCTATCGCTACGCCATCTTCGAAGGCGACGATCCCGCCACTGCGCAGAACGAAGCATTCGATTCCCTGCTGACCGGCTTCTCGGACTGGGGCTCGTGGTGGCAGGGTGAAATCGCGGGTGAATACTTCCTCGGCAATTCGAACCTGATCTCACATCAGGTCCGCATCCATGCCACGCCTTCGGAGGCGGTGTCGACCGGACTCATCTTCTATGACTTCCTGCTCGATCATCCGCAGTCGGCCGGCCCCTCGATCACCTCGGACAAGGCTGCCCAGGAAATCGACTGGTACATGGACTGGTCGGTCAATGACAACGTGCTGCTGAGCTTCGTCATGGCCGCAGCAGAACCCGGCAAAGCCGTCGAACAGTCTTCCGGCCGTACCGACACCTTCTGGTACGGAATGATCTTCGCTGCCTACAGCTTCTAGAGAAACGACCATGCTGCAACAGATCCTGGTTCGATCCGTGCCGGCCCTTGTGATGGCGTCACTGCTGGGTGCCTGTCAGAGCACGACGAAGAGTCTCGCGCCACTCGACGAACTCGCCAACGGCGAAGGTCTCACGCGTGTCGAGACCAGAACCGTCGATGTGCTCTATCGACGGCCCAACGCCTCTCTTGCGAGCTACACCAAGCTGGTGATCCGGCCCATCACCGTGCAATTCGCCAAGGACTGGGATCCGAATACCGGCAGCGGCACTTCCGTTCTGTACAAGATGACCGAGGCCGATCGCGACAAGATCAAGACCGACCTCGCGCAGGCATTCCTCGACGTATTTCAGAAAGAGATGCAACGAGGCGGCTATCCGATCGTGAACGAGACGGGCCCGGAGGTACTGGAAGTTCAGGCGGCCATCGTCAATCTGCGCATCACGGCACCTGATCCGTCGCAGCTCACCGGCAACGTGAAGATCTACACCACCGATGCCGGCGAGATGACACTGGTGATGCAGCTTCACGATTCGGTCACCGGAGAACTTCTCGCGCGTGCCCTCGATCGCGAGGAAGCCACGCACGAGTTCTACAACTGGACGACTTCGGTGAGCAATACCGCCGATGCGCGGCGCCTGATCGGCGACTGGGCCAGGAAGCTGCGCAAGGCGTTCGATGCTTCGCGCACCGAGGGCACGGCATCGCCTGGCTCCTCACCTGCGGCATCAACCTGATCTCGCACTTGCGTTGCGAGCGGCATCAAAACTGGAGAACATGACATGAAATATCTTCGGATTGCAGCTGCACTGCTGCTGTTTTCGTCCGCTGCGATGGCAGATCGCGACACCGGCTGGGACTACGGAGCGGACGTGATCTACAGCTTTTCTCAGGATATCGGCTTCGACGGAGGTTCCAGAGCGAACATCGACGATGACCTCGGTCTGGCACTGTCATTCGGCTATCGCTTCTCCTCGCGGTTCGAACTGCTGTTCACGCTCGACTGGAACAACAGCGACTACGACCTGCACGTCGCTCCCGGCGATGTGGCGGCAGGCAACGGCTTCAATGCGACCGGCGAGATCGAGAGCTGGACGCCGCGCGTCGGCGTCAATTTCAACCTGCTCGAAGGGCCCCTGACTCCATATCTGACGGGCGCCGTCGGCTGGAGTTTCATCGATACCAACATTCCCGACTCGCCGCCGCAGACCGCCTGCTGGTGGGATCCGTGGTGGGGCTACTACTGCGGTACCTATCAGGACACCCGCAACATCGATGAGCTGGTGTACGACATCGGCGCGGGCGTGCGCTGGGACGTCGGCTCGACGTGGTCGCTGCGACTGGGTTACGAGCGGCACTGGATCGACCTCGGCAATGCGACGAGCACGCCGGGCTTCGATCAGGTGAGGTTCGGCGTTTCGGCGCGCTACTGATACGAGTGCCACGCTGATGTCCGGCAGACACCTGAGAGCGACGCTGTTCGCGGCTGCGCTGATTGCCTCCGCGCCCGCTTCGGCGTCGCTGTTTTCAGGCGATACGCTGGATTTCGTTGCCGACATCCTCGCGTGGATCGTACTGATCGCGGCGCCCATCATCGCCGTCACCGTGTTCTGGCTCGTGCACATTCTTCCCGAGCGGATCGCAGAGCGCCGGCATCATCCGCAGGCCGCAGCCATCAAGACGCTGTGCCTGCTGTCGCTGTTCTTCGGCGGACTGTTGTGGCCGATCGCGTGGCTGTGGGCCTACTCCAAACCGGTGCTCTACAAGATCGCCTATGGAGTCGACACGGTGAAGCACGGCGAGGGCGAGCCGCATGAGACCGCGGCATCAACGGCAGATGACATGCAACAGATGCCGCCGGTTCCCGAAGACGAAACACCTGCGGGCTACCGGCCATCTGTCGCATCCATGTCGCCGGATGCGAAGCTGCGGCAACGATGAATACGGAGCACCGGTATGGAACTTCTGCTGCTCGGCATCTACTCGTTCATCGTCTGGCTCATCTTCTTCAAGTACAAGTGGCTGCCGTGGAATACGGTAAGCCAGGTCATCGTCATCACGCTGCCCATCATCGGCATCGCGATGCTGATCCTGCTGCTGAACATCGCGGCGCCTTCCTCTGCCGACGTGCGTGTCATCAACTACGTGGTGCAGATCAATCCCCGAGTCAATGGTCTGGTGACCGAAGTACCGGTGGCGCCGAACCGACCGGTTCACAAGGGCGACGTGCTGTTCCGGCTCGACCCGACGCCGTTCGAGCTGGAAGTGAAGGGCCTGGAGGCGCAGCTTCAGCAACTCGATGCACAGCTGATCACGGCGAATGCAACCCAGCGCGGCCTGGGTGAGCAACTGCGCAATGCCAGTGCATCGAAGGCTGCCATCGCCTCGCAACTCAAGCTGGCGAGCATCCGCGAACAACAACTCCGGGAACTCGCCACGACGGGTGCCGGCAGCCGCTTCGATCATGAGCAGGCGCAGACCGATGTCGCGAACCTGCAGGCACAGCTGGACGCGGCGACCGCCACCGAGTCGCAGGTGCGTGCAAAGCTCGCCGCACGGACACCCGCGGGCGACCTGGATGAAATTGCCAACGTGAAGGCGCAGATCGCGCGCGCCGAAGCGGCGCTGAAGGATGCCCAATGGCGACTCGATCAGACCATTTCGCGCGCACCGGCGGATGGCACCGTCATCTCCCTCGCACTGCGTCCCGGCGCGATGGCCGTACCGCTGCCCATGGTGCCGGCCCTGTCGTTCGTCGAGAACGAGCAATGGATCATGATGATCTTCAAGCAGAACGAAGTTCGCAAAATCAAGGCCGGTCAGGAAGCCGAGATTGCGCTGAAGATGTATCCGGGGCGGATCATCAAATGCAAAGTCGATTCCATCATGTGGGCCACCGCGCAGGGCCAGCTGCCAATCGGCGGCTCGAGCGCGTTCACCGGCGTGGCGCCCGTGCCGCCGAACAGCCTCGCAGTGCGGCTGCTCGCCGACCGCAAGGACACGGATCTCTTTCTCGCCTCCGGCGCCATGGGTAACGGCGCGGTGTACACGGACGTAGGTGCGCCGATTCACATCCTGCGCAAGGTCATCCTGCGTGTCGGCGCCAAGATCGATTGGCTCATCCTGAAGCTTCATTGACGCAAGGCCCAGGGCTGACCCATGCGCCGCACCGCCGCCCTGCTGTCGATCACGACCATTGTCTGCGCCAGCGGCTGCGCGGTCGCTCCCCCGCCGCCTGCCGAGGACGTCCGCAGACAAGCGCTTGCGGATATCGCACTCGATGGCACCTGGCGCGCCGATGCATCCGTCTCGACGCAACCCGTGCTGGACGACTGGATCAGCACATTCCACGATCCCGCGCTCGATGCACTGGTTCGCGAGGCAATTGCCCACAACCCCGACCTGCGCGTGGCGGCCGCGCGCGTCGAGCAGGCAGGTCAGTACCTGGTGATCGCGCATTCGGCCCTGAAACCCTCGCTGGGCATATTCGGCACGGGCGGCGCCAAGAGTGGCGGTGGTGGTGACACCTCCTCCGCACTGCAGGGTGCACTGCTCGCGGCGTCCTGGGAACTCGACCTGTGGGGGCGGCTGCGTTACGCACGCAATGCAGCCCGGGAGGACCTGGCCGCCGCACGTGCCGAACTCGAGTTCGCCCGCCAGTCGATTGCGGCATCCACGGCGAAAGCATGGTTCTCGGCGACACAGCTCTCTCTCGATGCCACAGTCGCTGCTGACATGGTGGCCTCTGCCAGGGAGCTGACGTCACTTGCGGAGCAGCGCGCGCGCGTGGGCGCAGGAACGGACGCCGATGTCGCGATCGCGCGTGCGAGTGAGCAGCAGTCCGAAGACAGCCTGCAACAGATTCTGCTGGCACGCGGTCAGGCCCTGCGTGCCCTGGAGCTGCTGATCGGCCGGTATCCGGCGGCTGAAATTGCCGCGCGCGCCGAGTTGCTCGATCGTCCGGGACCGGTGAGCGCCGGCCTGCCGCTGCAGATGCTGGAGCGCCGGCCGGATGTGATTGCGGCCGAAAGGCGTGTCGCGGCGGCGTTCAACCGCGTCGGCGAAGCGAAAGCCGCGCGACTGCCTCAGCTCAGTCTGAATGCCAGCTTCGGCGCCTTTGCCAGCGACATCCTCGAACTCAAGGAAGACTTCGAGAATCCGACCAGTGGCATTGGCGCGCGCCTGCTGGCACCGATCTACCAGGGTGGCAGGCTGACGGCGCAGGTGGAAATCCGCACGTTGCAACAGAAGGAAGCGATTGCGGACTACGCGCGTGTCGCGCTGCGCGCCATCGGCGAGGTCGAATACGCGCTGGCCGCCGGTTCAACGCTGGCTGCGCGCACCGACCTGCTCAGCAATGCGCTGCAGGAACAGACGCTGGCACTGGAGCTGACCCGGACGAACCTGCGCATCGGGCGCGTCGATCGCCGCGCGCTGGAACAACAGCGCATGGCGGTCAGCAATGCGCGCATGGCCCTCAACAGCGTGCGTACCGATGAACTCGCCGGGCGGGTCAATCTGTACCTGGCGCTCGGCGGCAGCCTTGAACCGGCGTCTGAGTAACCGGACGCGTACCCATGTTGATCCGCCAACCCATCAACGCCACTCGCGATGCACTGCGCCGGGTGTTCCTGGGTCGCTGCTTCTATCTGTTCGTGACACTGATGGCGCTGATTGCACTCGCACCGTTCATCGAGACCGAGCAGAGCGGATTGCTGATCCGCTATGTCATCAGCTCACTGGTCATCCTTGCCGCGGTGGCGGCAGTAGGTCGTTCCATCATTTCGTTTGTGGTCGTTCTTGCCCTTGCCGTTCCGGCGCTGGCACTGCGCTGGATGGCGC
Source organism: Povalibacter sp. (assembly GCA_035761425.1). GTDB lineage: Bacteria > Pseudomonadota > Gammaproteobacteria > Steroidobacterales > Steroidobacteraceae > Steroidobacter. Next base: position 5,137 of record DASTRD010000071.1, on the reverse strand, counting down.
GCGATCTGAGCAACCCGGCGCTGTTCGACCGGGCCCTGCGATTCGATGTCGCCATGTACGCAGCGACGATCATCCTGTTGCTGCGCTTCGTCTTCAAACGTGAGGTGCTGACCTCCGATCGCCTCTGGGGCGCCGCCTCTGCGTACCTGATGATCGGAGTGCTGTGGAGCTTCGTGTATTCCATGATCGATCGCGCCGTGCCGCAATCCTTTGCGATTCGCGGCTCAACCGGCCCGATGACACTGCTCGATGTGCTCTATTTCAGCTTCGGAACGCTGACGACTTCCGGCTATGGCGACATAGTGCCGCTGACACCGATTGCACGGATCGCATCCACCATGGAAGGCATCGCGGGTCAGCTCTTCATCGCCATTCTGATCGCGCGGCTCGTGGGCGTGTATCCACATCGCAATGCCTGAGGCTGCCGATGACAACCCATCTCGAACCACGGCCAGCGGGCGACGTCACGCGGATCATGCTGCTGGTGATCATCATCGGGCTGCTGGTGGCAGGCAGTTTCTGGACACTGATGCCGTTCCTGGCTGCGCTCGCATGGGCAACCATGATCGTGATTGCCACCTGGCCGATTCTGTTGCTGGTCCAGCGAAAGAGCGGCGGCCGGCGCAGTGTCGCAGTCGCAATCATGGTGCTGATAGCGATGGCTGCCTTCATTGCACCGCTCGTTGCGGTTGTGAGCACGTTTGTCGATGCGGCCGATCGCAGCCCCGCGCTGCTGCGCGATTTCGTCGAGTCCGGACTTGCGCCACCGGCACCCTGGGTGGCGAAGATCCCGCTGGTCGGCGAGCGGCTCGCCGCGCGCTGGCAGGAGCTGGCAGCAGCCGGGCCGGAGACGCTGGTCGAAACGCTGCGACCGTATGCAAAGGCAGCCGCTGCATCCGCACTGGCACTCACCGGCAGCGTCGGCGCACTGCTGCTCCACGTTGTATTGACGCTGATCATCGCTGCCATCCTGTACGCCCGGGGTGAAGCCGCTGCCAGAGGCGTGCTGGCATTCGCGCGTCGGCTCGGCGGACAGCGAGGCGAATCGACGGTGCTCCTTGCCGGGCAGGCAGTTCGAAGTGTTGCGCTCGGTGTGATCGTCACTGCACTGGTTCAATCTGCGCTCGCCGGCATCGGCTTGTGGCTGTGCGGTGTACCCCACGCGGGCGTGCTGACCGCGCTTGCGTTTGTGCTGGGCGTTGCACAGCTCGGTCCGCTGCCCGTGCTGGCGCCTGCCATCGGATGGTTATTCTGGAGCGGCAATTCCGGCATGGCTCTGGTGCTGCTGATCTGGAGCATTCCGGTGATCGCACTGGACAATGTGCTGCGGCCGATCCTCATCCGTCGCGGCGTAGCGTTGCCGATGCTGCTGATCATCGCCGGCGTCATCGGCGGGCTCATCGGCTTCGGCGTCATCGGACTTTTCGTCGGACCGGTCATCCTTGCGGCCACCTACACACTGCTGGGCGCGTGGATGGACGAGTCTGTGCCCGGCGTCGGCAACCGCGTCGACGACAACGCCGCCATCGAACAGCCGAAGGTCCCCTGCTGATGAAACCCACCATCAACTGGCTGCTGGCTTTCATTCCTGTCACGCTGGTGATCGAGCACACCGCACCCTCCTCGGCGACGCTGCTCTTCTTTTCTGCCGCTCTTGCGATCGTTCCGGTCGCCGCCCTGATCGTGCGTTCCACCGAGCACCTTTCCACGCACACCGGCGATGCCGTCGGCGGGCTGCTCAATGCCACCTTCGGCAACGCACCTGAGCTGATCATCGCCACGGTTGCACTCAAAGCCGGCTACATGGACATGGTCCGTGGCTCCATCATCGGTTCGATCCTGGCCAACCTGCTGCTGGCATTGGGCGTTGCCTTCCTGCTCGGCGGTCTGCGCCATCGCGACCAGAGCTACAACGCCGGTGCATCGCGGATGTACAGCACGATGATGCTGCTCGCTGCGATGAGCCTGGCAGTGCCGAGCGCCTTCAGCAGGTACTTCGCCCCCGAAGGCACCATGCGACAGGAGCAGATGCTGAACCTCGGTGTCGCAGGCGCACTGCTGCTCGTCTATGCACTGTATCTGCTGTTCTCGTTGAAGACCCATCCGGGCTGGTTCGCGAGCGACGCAAAGCAGGCCGGACACGGCCATGGTGACGAAAAGCCCTGGAGTGTCCCGCGCTCCATCGGCAGCCTGATCGTTGCAGCCGTGCTTGCAGCCTGGATGAGTGAAGTGCTCGTGGGCGCCGCTGAAGGAGCTGGGCGGGCGCTGGGCATGTCGCAGGTATTCATCGGCGTCGTATTGCTGGCCATTGTGGGTGGCGCTGCGGAAAGCAGCTCGGCGATCGCCGTGGCCAGGAAGAACAAGATGGACCTGTCACTGGGCATTGCGCTCGGCAGCAGTATCCAGATCGCGCTGTTTGTTGCGCCGGTACTGGTATTCGCCAGCTACTTCGTTGCACCCGCGCCGCTCGAACTGTCGTTCACCCGCGCCGAAGTGGGAGCGCTGTTCCTCGGCGCACTCATCGGTACGGTCGTCTGCGGCGATGGGCGTACGAACTGGTTCAAGGGCGTACAACTGGTCACGGTCTATCTGATCGTCGCGATGATGTTCTACTTCATGCCGGAGCCGTGACCGCAACCGGCAGGCAGATATAGAACGTCGCGCCACCCGAAGCATTGTTGGCGCACCACAGCCGTCCGCCATGCTCGCCGATGATCGTTCGCGCGATGGGCAGGCCCAGGCCAATGCCCTGCTCCTTCGTCGAATAAAAGGGTTCGAATATGCGATGGAAGTCGGCGACCCCCGAACCGTTGTCGCTGACCTCCACCCGGATCTCATGCGAATGTCTGGCGGCCGCGATGCGCAGGCGCCGCTCTCCGCCCTTCTTCCCCGCCATCGCCTCGCACGCGTTCCTGACCAGATTGAGCAGCACCTGCTGCAGCTGCGCATGAGCGGCGATCACGGGAGGCAGGGCCGGCTCGATGTTGAGATCGACGGCAACGTCGTTCGTGATCAGGCCGCTGTGCTCGAGCGCAAGAATGCTGTCGATGCACTCCGCCACATGCACTGACTCCTTCTCGACCGCGGTACGCGGAAACAAGGCACGCATCCGGTTGATGACCGCAGTCGCACGCTCATCGTCAGCGGCAATGTCATCGATGATCTGCTGCAGCTCGCGGATCTCCGGTCGTTCCCTGCGCAGCTCATGGCCGGCGGTATGCGCGTTGATCATGATGGCCGCGAGCGGCTGGCTCAGTTCGTGCGCGAGCCGGCCCGTCAGCTCACCGAGCATTGCGGCGCGAGTCAGGCGTGCCAGACTTTCGCGCTGCGAACTCTGCTTCGATTCGATCTGCTTGCGCTGCGTCGTATCGACGCAGACCCCGATCATGGCCTGGCGCGTACCGTCGCGATCGATCTCTGCCTTGCCGAAGCCACGTATCCAGCGTACGCGACCATTGCAGACGAAGCGACATTCCATCTCCTCGACCCTGCCGTGCTCGCGGGCCGCGCGCATGGCTGCAGCCACACGCGCCCGGTCATGCTCGTGAACCCTGGCGAGCAGCATCGACGCCGATCCGACTTCATCTGCAAGCACTTCGCCCGAGTCCAGCCCCCAGCGCCAACTGATCGCGTCGGTAACGAGGTTCCATTCCCACGCGCCCATGCGCGCCGCACGCAGCGCAAGATCGAGGCGCTCCTCGCGCCGCAGTGCTGCCATGCGGGCAGCGCGCAGCTCGGCAAGGGCTGCGGCCAGCAGCATGACCGAAGTGGCAATGATGATCAGAAAAATGTGGAGCGTGAGAACGGTCATTTCGGGCCCGTCCGGCACAAACGGACCTGTCCCGCGCAACGTGCCGGTGATTGCGAACAGCGCCATGATGGCGATGCACGCACTGACGCCGCCGACACCCATGCGTACAGCCGCCCACAGCAGCAGGGGCAGCGGCGCGCACGCATACATCACCGACTGACTTGCGGACCTCGAGCCGTGAAAGGCGGCGATGCAGACAGCGCAAAGGACCAGGATCAGCGCCAGCGCTTCGAGTCGTACGGCGCGGCGCGCCTTGAACGGCCCCAGGAGTCCGTGACGCAGCAATGTCAGCACCAGCGGCGGAACGATCAGCGCGGTGAGGGCATTCGAGAGCACCCGGATACGGAACACCGCCCAGTACTCGCCCTCGTTGCGCCAGCCGACGAGTTCCACCAGCGCCGCATCGAGAAACGACGTGAGAACCGGCGCAACGAGCACGGCAGCCACCATGAACACCGAAACATCCACGAGGCGATCGAACCGCGGTGGCGCACGCAGCACCATTCGAATGATGGCTGCGCCAAGCAGCGCCTCGCTCACGTTGCTCACATACCAGCAGGAAACCATCAGCAGCGGCACGCCGGATCCGAGTTCGGCGATCAGGTGCGCCGGGAGCACGGCCGCCAGCAACCAGAGCCAACGCTGTGGCGGAGCGCACAGCAGGGCCGCCAGGACGACGGCATTGGGCATCCACAGCAGCGACACGGCATTGGCTGCCAGGGTGAATGCAAAACCGACCTGGACGGCGATGTAATAGGCGAGCGCCAACGCGAGCAACGACACCGGCGTCGCGAACCGATCGCGGATGCGCGGCGTCAGCCGATCCCCCATCCCAGCTCCGCGAAGCATGCTGCCTTCTCTCTCGTCGCCGCGATCCGGCAACAGGGCCGGTGCACGCAAGCCTAAGCCATGGGCACGCCGTGCACTAGCCGCTCAACGCCTCGGGTATCTGCACCTGCAAAACAGCTCGTTCCCGGGGCAGCTCCGGCACCATGACATCGCTGTCTTCCTCGCCCATCCGTTGCCCGTTCCGTGCTTTTCCCGGGCCTGCCATTGACGATTCAACAAGTGCAGTCATCCGTGCAGGGGGCAGAGCCTAAACGCCCGCCCGCGTATTGAACTGGCGACCGGAATTGCCTTCAGTGGCACCGTGCCGTTCGCAGGAGTGGGACGCTACCCGATCGCTCTGATCAGTGCGGCCAGCAACTCGGCGGCCGCATATGGCTTGCACAAGAAGGCAGCGCACCCCATCGCGAATGCGCGGTTGCGAAGGCCCTCATCCGGGCGGGCGCTGTGGAAAATGATCGGCCGGTTGAGCGCCACGAT